>DAQB01000067.1 GCA_002502705.1 Thermoplasmatales archaeon UBA582
GGTAGTCGGTGAGGCGCCAGGTTCTAAGGAGGATGCCGTTGGGTTGCCCTTTGTAGGGAGAAGTGGAGTGCTTCTTGACAAGGCGCTTCGTACAGCAGGGCTGCAGCGCTCAGATCTTTATGTTACCAATTCTGTCAGGTGCAAACCGCCTGTTGGAAAATCACCCAAGATCGAGCATATAAGATCCTGCTCTAATTTCCTGAAGCGTGAGATCGCTGCAGTTTCACCTGCGATAATAGTGCCAATGGGCAATTCCGCTCTGATTGCTGTTGCCGGAATACTTGGATTCAGCACTGGAAAAATAACCGAGATGTCCGGCCGCATGCTTAAGTTCAGGGACTACCTGATCATACCGCAATTCCATCCCGCAGCAATATTAAGAAATCCAAAAAGAATGGCAGAATTTCAGGAGAATTTCATTCTGATCTCTGACGCCTCAAAGGATATAGCTGATCACGAAACCTCATGGCTCACAACGAAATACAAAATTGAGGAGATAGAGAATCAAAGCTGAAAGAGCTGGTAATTTGGTGGCTCAATCATTATTTTGATATCATGTGGATGGCTTTCCTTCAGGCCATTTGCAGTTATCCTGACAAATTTTGTCTCTTTATGCAGTGCATTGATGTTNNGACTTCTTCCACCTTTCCACTGAATGGAACCGCAGCCTCCACTCCTTCAGCAACAAATTTGCTTGAGCCAAGCTTTGCATATCTATCTGAAAGACCAGACTGGATCGCTCCCAGCGACCCCATTCCCCTGTAAGACTTGTATTTTCTTCCGTTAAGAATCATTTCCATTCCCGGGCTCTCTTCCGTTCCTGCAAGAAGTGAACCAACCATTACAGAATCTGCACCTGCCGCAATCGCCTTTACTATGTCTCCTGAAAACCTTATTCCACCGTCCCCAATTACAGGAACTTTGTGTTTATAAGCAACCTCAGCAACATCAGAGATCGCTGTTATCTGTGGTACCCCGACCCCGGCTATAATTCTTGTAGTACAGATTGAACCGGGCCCGATTCCGACCCTTAGACCATCAACACCGAGTGCAATTAGATCCTCTGCAGCTTTAGCAGTTGCAATATTTCCTGCAACAAGATCAACAGACACCGCCTTTCTCATCTTCTTGATAGAATTCATAACGTTCTCATTATGGCAGTGAGCAGTGTCAATGACAATTACGTCAGCACCTCCTGCCTGCAATGTTACAGCCCTATCAACGTCAAATGGCCCAACGGCAGCACCGACCATTAATTTCCCTTCCTCATCTCTTGTTGCATCAGGGAATTTCGTTCTAGTCGTGATATCTTTGGCAGTGATCATTCCAACAACCCTACCCTTGCCATCAACAAGAGGTAGCTTCTCGATCCTGTTTTTATAAAGTATCTCCTGTGCTTCCTCCATTGATATATTTTCCCTGGCTGAAATCACCTTCTTGGTCATTATCTCCTCAACGGTTTTCTTGGAAATATTTACGAGGGTCAGATCCCTTTTAGTGACGATTCCAACAAGTTTGTCCGAAGCAACAACAGGCAGACCAGCAATGTGTTTTTCATTCATTATACTGATTGCTTCGCTTACCTTTGTATCGGGGTCAACAGTCAGTATGTTCCTTATCTTCATGGACTCCTCCCTCTTCACCGCAGTGATCATGTTGAGTTGTGAGTTGACAGTCAGGTTCCTGTGAACAATACCGAGGCCACCGGATCTTGCCATCGCTACAGCCATGTTTTCCTCTGTTACAGTATCCATCGGAGAGCTGACAATCGGGATACGGAGTTTTATATGGCGGGAAAAATTCGTGGATACATTTGCGTCCTTTGGCTCAACCTTCGTTGCTGACGGGACAAGCAAAACATCGTCAAAAGTAAACGAATCTCTTATCTTTGTGAACTTGTCTTCAAACATGTTGGGGTAAGCAATAAGTGATTAATAAAGATGACATCCCCCGACTTACCATAAGACATTATGGCTTTNNAACAATCAAACCTCTGGCTAACCATCAAGGAATCAGGAGAAGCTCGCTTAACACAAAGTTCCAGATTCGAAATCCAATCATCTAAAACAAATAATGGTCAGATGTGCTGGCGTTCACACATTATAGATGATTAAGAGAAAAAGGGAAATTCCTGCGGAATGATTGTACAATGACAAGATGATCGACTCAGATGATATTCCATCGCACAACTGACTGTGTTGAAAGATTTTACCACAATCTGGCACTTTTACTGAGTTCTAATTATGGCCATATGAGATCCGGGAGGTTGGTCGAGAATCCCCTGAAGCTCATGAATGAATTAGTTTAGATTTCGTCATCTATCCGTATTTTGAAAATTAATTCAAAATGATATATAGGACTCCTGCGCCCTCCAGTATATACGAGAAAACTTCTTGCGAATTTAGGTTGTAGGGAGATGATTAGAAACGTGTAAAGATTCATTCCACAGATTATACATTAAAACTTAAGGAAAAAACTTCATTACAGATACATATTCTAGAAAGATAAAAATCCGGCTGATGGGATCGAGCACCTTAGATTGATCAGTTATTCTCCTTCGAAAATTTAATTAGATATATTCTAATAATAAATATGTAGTGCAAGATGAGTGAAGAAAACCCTAAAACATTTTCTAACGGTAGGTACGTGGTTGTAAAGAAACTTGGCGAGGGCGGAAAAGGAATTGTGTTCAAGTGCACTGATAAAATGCTCGGTAGAACCGTTGCCTTAAAAATGATAAAGACGTCTTTAGACGAAGAAACTGAGTCACGATTTAACAGGGAAGCTCAAACCACGGCAAAATTGAGCCACCCAAACATAGTTTCTGTGTATGACATAGGCAGTGTAGATAATCATCCATTCCTGGTGATAGAATATGTGGATGGAGAAAGTTTGGATGACATCATTAAAGAAAAAGCTCCGCTCTCACCTTCAGAGATTGTAAGGATATCAATTTCTATAGCAGAAGCTCTCGAATACTCGCACAAACTTGGAATATTGCACCGTGACATTAAACCAGAAAACATAATGATATCAAAAGATAATATACCAAAATTAATGGATTTTGGGCTTGCCAGGTCAGTTGATAGCCCGAAACTGACTCATGCTGGCGCAATCGTTGGTACTCCAGCGTTCATATCACCCGAAAGTGCACTCGGCAGAGATAACGATGCGCGTTCTGATTTATATTCACTTGGTTGTGTTATGTATAACATGGCTACAGGGCATCCTCCCTTTGTCTCAAAAGATAATCTAAAGCTGATTTATAGTCACATAAATGATATGCCTGTTCCTATCAGGCGGACAAGAAAGGAATTCCCAGAAGACCTTGAATCAGTCATAATGAAGCTCATGTCAAAGGATCCGTTCTCGAGATACCAATCAGCTTCAGAATTGCTATCAACGCTAAAATCTCTAAAATACTCTTNNCTCTTTCGAGCCCAAATCCAGCAGCGATAGAAACACAACTAACAGTAAATTTACTGAATCGTTCTCAACGACATCCTCAGGTCATCACAGAAGACCAATTGTTGGCCTGGAGAATGAAATAAAGAGAATACGAACTCTAATAGACAGTGCTCTGGCTGGTTCTGGCTCAATGGCCTTGGTTGTTGGTCAGACCGGCTCCGGTAAAACAAGATTTCTTGAAGAAGCTAGGGCATATGCAGCTATGAGAGGATTTACTGTGTTATCAGTCAGGTGCGGTCAGAACAAAACTGATGTTCCTGGCCAAGCTATTTCTGAAATTTTCCGTGAATACGTTGCTTCCCAACCGACACAACTTATTTACAAAATATGCGGAGACTATGCTGATCAGATGCAGAAGATCGTGCCAGAGATTGCCCCAAGACTGGGAAAAGTTCCTGAATTCAATGGACTGGATCCACAGCAGCAAAAGGTCAGATTTAATGAGGCCGTTGCTGTTTTCATTGAGAACATGTCAAAGGAGAATCCTATTTTCATTTCCTTCGATGATGTTCAATACATGGATGCATACTCGCTGAATTTTTTCAAATATTACTACGAATTAGTTAGTTCACAGAGAACGGTCCTCCTTGGGACCTCAAACCCGCTGGACGAGTCATCGGATGTATTCAAAGCCATGGAGGAAGCTATAAAGGCTAGATCTCTTGATATCATTGAGCTTAGCAATCTTGATAAAGAGGACACAAGACGCCTGATTTCAAATTATTTGGGAGAAAGCATTGATAATATTTCAGATGAATTCCTAAATCTTGTCTACAGTAAGACATATGGAAATCCCCTATTTCTGGAAGAAACTCTGCGATACCTGATTGATAAGAGGCAGATATACCAGAAAGATGACGGCACATGGGATAGGGACTCCCTTTCAGAGCTCAAGATCCCGACATCATTAAGAAGTATTGTGAGAGCAAAACTGGAGGGACTAAGTGAGGATTATCTTAACCTTTTAAGAACAGCTTCCGTAATAGGCCAGGATTTTGATTATGAAATTTTGATGAAAATATCTGGTATAAACGACGATGATAAGTTTATGGACCTTCTCGAGGATCTCATAGAAAAGAAATTTCTCTCTGAAAGGAAAGTGGGCATAGGTTCTGTCAGAATATACTTCACTGATCCGCAAGTTAGGGAAATCCTGTACGGGGACATAAGTATGATCCGCAGAAAAAGGCTCCACGAAAAAATCGGTGAGATTATGGAAGAGAGCATACCGGCGGAAAATATTGACGGTTTATCAATCTCAAGTCTAGCAGAGCATTTTCAGGAAGGAGGAAATCTTGCGAAATCTTTAAAATACAGGAAGATGGAGGCAGATCTTTTCTATTCCATGGCAGAGTTTTCAAAGGCTGCCAACGCTTATGAAACTTGCCTTCAAATAGTGTCTGCTATTCCGTTCACAGATCCGAACGAGAAGAAAAAAGAAACTGCACACCTTCACCTCCAGGTTGCCAGGAGTTTGACCGGTATTGATCCTACCAACGTGTATAAAAATGCCCAAACCGCAATGAATATTTATAGGGAAATAGGCGATGAAATACAATTTATCGAATCTGCCAGACTTATTGTCTCATATAGTCCAAGCGAGAGCAGGAACATATACAGAGAAGTTGAGTCTATTAAGAATTCCGATGAAATATTTGAGGCAAGATTCAGTTTTTTAGTTTCCTATGCTTCGATAACTTACCTTCAGGGCGACATCAACGAAGCAAAAAGAGTATCAGATATTTTGAAGAATATTGAAGAAGAAAACAAGGATAAGATGAATAACTTTTCAGATAAGTCCATAATTTTTTGGGCGAAAATTGGAAGGCTCACCCTCATTGACATAAAATCAGAAGCGGATATAGATGCGATGGTTCAAGGATATAGAAATATTATAAAATCAATATCAGATCCTAATAGCCAAAAGGACGTGCATCTTAGATTATTAAATTCTAATGTTTATGATTTTCTTGCGAACATATACTTTTTTGCTTTGATGGATATCGAGCAGGCTAAAGACTCCTTCGATGCTGGAATTGAAGATTCCGAAAATTTAGCGATCCACAACTATACAAGTATATTGAAAATTGAAAGAACTTATTTTTGCTCAGTTTTTGCAAAAGGTTTCGAGGAGGCGAAGCAGGAACTGAATAATATTCCAAAGAAGGATATAGTGGCAATGGCTGGAACTGGATTTGAACTTCATTTTAACGCCTTTAAGAATGGTGTACTATCCTGGTACTATCTCGCCAACGGGGATATCAATGAACTCCTAAAATGCCTGTCTAGTATTGCACAGGTAGAGGGAATGCAGTACAGGTTTCTTGAATTTATCCCTGAACTCCTTTATTACTTGGATTCTGAAGCATACGACAATTTCATGACAGCTCTCGAAAAAGCAGAATCGGTCTACAGAGATAAGCCTTTTAGCAGCGAGACATTATTACCGAGGGCACTGATATACTCGACGTCTGCAGAAGATCTCGCTAGGAACGGTCAAATGGACGAGGCACGCAAGCGACATAATTTGTTAGGAGAAATGGCCTCTTCACTGAATCAAAAATGGTTGGCTGCGCTTCATTATCGCGCGGGAGCTGCCATAGACATGCAAGAAAAAAAATTTAACGAAGCTGAAGATAAATTAACACTTTCAGCAAAGATATGGAACGAACTTGGATTCAGGTTTTTTGCAGGCCGTGACCTACTCCTTCTGGCAGCTGTATACCATGGTAGTGGAAAGCTCAATAAATCAGATGAGTCACTGAATAAAGCAATGGAATTATTCACTCATCTCGGTGCAAAAATGTATGCACAAAAGGTTCTGGCAAGGAAGGAGTTGTTAAAGGCTTAGCCTTTATCTTATTTCGATAAGACTGTATCTCGTATCAGTCTACCTTGGAACATTATCAACCAAAGAAAGACAATACATAGTCAATTGTTGCCTTTGTGCTTAACGAAGGTAAATAGCTCAGGTTTGAGTAATATCTGGATACAATCATTCTGGATATCCCAAGCTGATCCGAAAGATCATCTGTGCATTTCGGCTTGAATCGATCGGTTTTCATGAAAAAATCTTCCGCGTTGACAGAGGAATCGGCTAGAGCAGTGCTGACTGCATATACCGGTATCATCTGGAATATCCTGGAGAATTCAAAACCGATATCAAGAAGAATCCTGTATCTAGATCCATATACCTTTAGCGCCTCATCGCCTATTACCAGGGCATAGGGTGAATCCTCCAGAAGATCCGAAGCCTCGAGTTTGCTACTCCTCCTCACATTGAATCTGATTCTCATTGCTTCAAGCACACGTTCCATGTAAAATTCTGTTGTTCTTGTATCTCCGGAAATTGCAATTTCTATATCATTTGAAAGATACCGATCCTTGGAGATCAAAAGGGTTGAAACCGACTGGTTCCTGAAAGATATTAAAGGGCCATCAATCATTCTTATCCTGTCCCTATTTTCAATATAAGAGATAAGTGAAACCATCGATTGAAGGGATTCGCCAGAAAGAACACTTTTAAGGCATTTATCAGGTGACGAACGCACGTAATCGTCTCTCCCATAAGACATTACAAGCGGATCTGAATGAGACATCTTAAGGAAGGACCAGTTGTATTTAGCCATCGCTAATCCTTCCTTAAATTCATGATCATATCGGCAACCATGGATTCCATAGAATATTCTGGCTTGAAATCCCATTCAAGAACGGCATCGGAAACATCAAGGCTGGCAGGCCACGAATCAGCTATTTCCTGGCGTGAATCCACACTATAATCCATTGTGAAATCAGGTATTATCCTCCTGATTGCTGAATATAGTTGGGACGGTGTGAAACTGAAGGCCGAAACATTGTAGTCAATTCTTCTTATAAGTCTTGACGGGTCGGCCTCGGATAGATTAATCATGGATTTTATTGCATCCGGCATGTACATCATAGGCAACATTGTGTCCTCTCTAAGATAGCAGCTATATTTCAGCCCTTTGACGGCATGAATAAACATGTCAACTGAATAATCCGTTGTTCCTGCTGTCGGTTGGGTCTCATAGCTGATTAATCCCGGGAATCTCAGTCCCCTGACGTCCAGACCAAATTTTTTATAAAAATACATTCCAAGGAGCTCACCTGTCACCTTGGATATTCCATACATTGTCCCGGGTCTGGTTGGTGCCCTGGTTGAAACATTGTCCTTGGGCGAATCAGTTCCGTAAACAGCAATGCTGCTTGGGATCATGACAGATATACCCTCTATTTCAGAGCATATCCTTAAAAGATCATAAGTTCCCCTTATATTGACATCGAAAGCGAAGAATGGATTTTTTTCTCCTGATGCAGATAGTATAGAAGCAAGATGATATATTTTCCGAACATCCTCTTTCACAAGGATCTTCTTCAGCATTTCAGGATTTCTGACATCAAGTTTTTCTGAATGCAGATCCTTGAAAATAGATGGAGGTTCTGCAATATCCGTCGCCACAACTGAATCCTTTCCATGCTTAATGATCAGCGCTTTCAATAGATCCGAGCCGACCTGGCCGAAAGCACCAGTTACCAGGACTTTACTCATGCAGGGAAATGCAAAGTTCAGATATATTACTTGCCAGATATCAGGGTTAAGTTAATCTTATACCGATTCCTTATAGTAAGCATGAAAGCTAAAACATGGGTAAACGAGGAACTTGAAAACCTAAGGAAGGCAGGCCGGCTTGTTCCGATAAGGACAATAGAGACATCACAGGGAGCTCATGTCAGCATAGGCGGCAAAGATTACATCAATATGTGTTCAAACAACTATCTTGGCCTTGCCGGAAACAGTGAGATCAGGAAGGCAGCGATCGATGCAATTGAGAAGTACGGTGTTGGTGCGGGCGCAGTTCGCTCGATTGCAGGCACTATGTTGTTGCATGAGGAACTCGAGAAAAAGGTTGCAGCTTTTAAGCATATGTCGTCATCCGTTGTTTTTCAGGGCGGCCTTCTGGCGAACCNNTACTCGCTGGCAAGGACGACATAGTATTCAGTGAAGAACCCAACCATGCCAGTATTATAGATGGCGTGAGACTGTCCGGGGCCAAGAGGGTCGTATACAAGCACTTGAACATGGAAGATCTCAGGAAGCAGCTAACTGAGCACAGAAAAGAAGGTAAACGGGCTTTAATAATTTCCGATGGCGTTTTCAGCATGGACGGTGACATAACGCCCCTTCCAGACATAGTAAAGCTGGGTGAGGAATTTGATGCAATGACATATGTGGATGATGCACATGGAGAAGGTGTCCTGGGTGACCATGGCCGTGGTATTGTTGATCATTTTCACCTCGCTGGAAAAGTCGACATAGAAATGGGTACATTTTCAAAGGCGATAGGAGCAATGGGTGGTTTTGTAGCCGGTGATTCTGATCTGATGCTTCTTATGAAACAGAGGGCGAGGCCCTTCCTGTTCAGCAGTGCTCTTGACGCTCCAGAGGTTGGCGCTGTACTGAAAGCAATACAGATACTGGAACGCGATGATTCGCTCCTCAAGAAGCTCTGGCATAATTCCTCGCTTCTCAAGACTGAACTTTCAAAGATCGGCCTCAATACAGGAAACAGCAAGACCCCTATCACTCCTGTCATGATTGGAAAGGAATCTGATACGCTTGAAATAAGCAGGATAATTTATGAAGAATATCAAATCTTTGCCTCTCCGATAGTATACCCGACTGTGGCACTTGGTGCAGCAAGGATCAGGTTAATGCCTTCCGCACTTCATAGCGAACATGACATACTTAAAACAGTGGAGGCATTTGAAAAGGCAGCCAGAAAGATAGGCCTGATTTAGATGCCAAGCCGGATCCTGAAGGAGAATATAGAAATAATATACGGGAGGATCAAAGAAAAAGCCCCACCGCACCACTTTGAATTTCAGGATCCATTCTGGGTCCTCATCACAACAATCCTATCACACAGAACTAAAGATGAAGTAACTGATCCAGCTGCAAGAAGGCTGTTTGAACAGTACAAAGATCCAGGCGGTCTATCCAGTGCTAAGCAGGAAGACGTGGAGCGCCTGATCAACAAAGTGGGGTTTTACAAGGTCAAGGCGGAAAGAGTGATACAGGCTGCAAGGATTATCTTGGAACATTACGGTGGTAATGTCCCGGTGAATGCTGATGATTTGATGAAAATTCCTGGGGTAGGAAGAAAGACTGCTAATGTTGTTCTTGCAGACTCAATGGGAATTCCCGCCATAGCGGTTGACACCCATGTTTTCAGGATCTCAAGAAGGATTGGCCTTTCATCCGGAAAGAAACCCGGTGATGTCGAAGCTGACCTTATGAGGATCATTCCAGAGAAGCTATGGCTGGGCTTCAATCCAGTCATGGTGGAATTTGGAAAGAAGATATGCAGGCCAATCAATCCGAAGTGCGACATCTGCAATATAACGGAATTCTGTAATTTTTACAGGAAAAATCATGCCAAATCGTTGAAACACGATTCAAACAAGCAGTATGGCTAGAGTGACAGTGAGCACTGGCAGTGCAGATATAAGGCCGATCTTCATATAATATCTAGCATTTATCACTATACCACTCTTTCTCTTTACAGAATATATCCAGAGAAGGGTTGCCAGTGAACCTATGGGCGTAAATTTTGGACCGATGTCATTGCCTATAACGTTGGCATATATCAACGAAGGACTGTAAGATGTGTGTGCAATGGCAATGCTTCCAAGCATAACAGATGGCATATTATTCATGAAAGCAGCCATTGTGGCAAAGAAATAACCAGGGAGAAGTGTGCCGATCAGCCCTCCAGGTCTGTGAAGATATGCAATAACACCTGTCAGTATAGACTGCAGTCCAGCCTGGGACATTCCAAAGACTATAAGATACATACCAAGTGAAAAGAAAACAACCTGCCATGGAGCTTCCTTAAGTATCTTTTTTGAGTTTGCAAAATTCCTGTGTGAATAAAGGAGTAATATGGCAATCATGCTCGGGACTGCAACATATGCCACCTGAATACCGTAAATGCCTGTTACTGAATACGCAGCAATCATTATGATTATAACAGGAGATGCGAGCAGGAAAATGAGCCGGTCCTTTATCACGGAACGTGGATCTTCAACGATCTCCCTGCTTAACCTCCCCCTGATGTCCTTCCTGTAAATGAGTATCAAAACGCCAATGCTTGCAAATACAGATACTATGTACGGAAGAACCATATGCAGGAAATATGTAGTGTAAGAAATTGAGAAATACGTTGCGCTTACAATGTTCACTAAGTTACTAGTCACAAGAGGCAGGCTTGAGGAATCAGCCACGAAGCCAACTGACATAATGAATGCCATCCATGCTTTCTTTCCAAGACCGCTCTTTTTGAGGAATGATATGATAACCGGAGTCATCACAAGCGCAGCTCCGTCGTTCGCGAAGAGCGCACCGACAACTGCGTCCAGAAGGAGAAATATAACAAAGGCCCTGAAACTGCTCTCCCCGAATCTTGAGGAGAGTTTCAGGGCGATAAATTCAAAATAGCCAGCTTCATCAAATATCAGTGTTATAATGATTATTGAAACAAAGGTGAGCGTGGCATTCCCTATGATGTTCCATACTATTCCAATATCTGAAAGACTTGTCACACCCGACAGTATACCTGCGGCAGCTCCAATGACTGCCCATACACCAATACCTAGTTTCCATGGGTTATAGAGGACAGCTGCAAGCGTAATTGCAAATATGATAATTGAGAGAAGGAAAAGGATAACCATTCATTCATTCTTCTTATTTTACTGGTAGATTGAGCGATTTTATCTTTTCCTCGATTTCATCAAGGATCCTCGTTACCTCTTTTTCGCTCTTTCCTTTTGGGTCTTCAATATTCCAAGCGATCTTCTTCACATTCATCCTGTTGATAATGACAGCAGGACATACGGATTCAATCGAACAACCCATTGTAACAACAAAATCTGCCCACCCAATCATATCCATTGTTAGAAGCTTCGGATGCATATTGCCAACCATAATTCCCCTTGCTTCAAGCAATCTTCTGATAACAGGATTTATCTCCTTTGCTGGAATCGTACCGGCGCTCATGGCATCCAGGCCTATCGACTTAGCAAGAGCCTCTGCCGCCTGGCTTCTTCCGGCATTTTCAATGCAGACAAAAAGGTATTTCATAATATAAAACCTAATTTATCAACAGCAGCTCGAACAGCAGGTGTCATCATTCTCACTGCTTTTTCCCACATTATTTGTCTTTGGAAGGAAAGTTTCACCATCCTTTGATATGCTGTATGAGCCAGGTTTTCCAGGTTTCAGCACAATCTCCACATCTTCTGAATGCGCGTTTTCCGATAGAATGTCTCTTACATCTTTCAGAGCCTTATCCGCATAGCAGCTAACACAAAATTCAAAACGGTATGTTGTCATTGTTCTCATTACACTACATAAATCGAAGCACTTAAATCAGTAACTTCGATGCACTATAGTGTCATTAGAGGAAAATGGTAATCTATATTGCGAATGTTCATTTGATGGTTTAATCGATCTGATAGGCAGGAAATGGGCCATACTACTAATTGCAATGATAGGGGAAAAACAGGTTATGAGGTTCAACGAAATATACAGATCCCTGAAAGGTATATCTCCGTCCACACTTTCTTCTCTGCTGAGTCATCTATCGGCAAAAGGCATCCTTGAAAGGCATGTTTACGATGAAACACCCCTTAAGGTAGAATATTCGCTGACAGAAAGCGGCAGGGAGCTAAATTTATCTCTTGCCAGCCTTCTAAAATGGATATCAAAAAATGAAAACGTTGCAGGATCAGCTCCAGACTGCGACTCAGGAAAATATCTTAAACTAATGGTACCTGAAAATTGAATTAAAGGCCAGCAAAGACTTTCTTTTTCCTGCTCTTTGTCATAAACTTTGAATATAGCATGAGCCTGTTTATCGATCTGACACCGTTCTTATGCATGAATCTGTGAATATTGTGATGCCTCATCAGCCACGGTTTTATCTCCTGATCCCATNNCGGACAGATCACCGGCTGCAATTGCCCTTCCAGCCTCCAGGCCGCTCCAGAATGCCCCCTGCAGACCACCAGCAGTTGTGTTAAGAACAGCGTTTACCATGTCACCGACATATGCCCTGTTTCCTGAAATTACAATGTCATCCGGTTTTCCCAGTGGAATCTGATGTGCCATGGTTTCCTCCATTTCTCCCTTTATCTCAGGATATCTCTCAGTAAAAGCAGCCAGAACATCCTTTGGCTTTTTTGAAGGATCAGGGTAATAGCAAACACCGATCTTGCGGCTGTTATTGTCATTGGGGAAATCCCACACATAACCTCCAGGTGCCATATCAGTGAACCAAAGTATCATGTCAAAATCATCCCTTTTTGGTGCCTTTCGGATCTCCTCGTATGCCACCAGGACATTCTGCCTGTCAAGCTTCTTGCCAAATCTTGATTGCGGGCCAAGCGCCATAACTATATAATCAGCTGAAAATGTGCCATTATCTGTCTGAACCGTATTATCTGAAATTTCCAGGACTTTCGTACGCATCTGAACGTTCAATTTCCCGGAGAATTTATCGGCCAGGAATTTTTCATATTTCTCAAAATCATAAACGTAACCAACCGAATTGTCATATCTCAGTTTAACACTTCTTCCGAGGTCTGTAGCGAATTTTATCTTCTTTATGTCAGAACAGAGGATGCTTGGATCTTTTGGCATACCTATGCGGTTTACCCATTCTGCCGAGACTGCTCCTGTGGATCTGATCGGTCTTCCAATCTTCTCCTTTGCATCTATTATGATGTAACTTTTACCCGCTTTTTCAAGTGCCGATCCAGCAGCTAGACCACTTGTCCCTGCCCCTAGTATTACTGCATCGTAGTGTTCGCCAGAACTCATCGTCTTTCAGTATATATAAGCCACTTTTAAGCGTTATCTATCTAAATATTATACATAACGCACTAATTCATTGCGCATAGTCTCTTTAGCACATCATTTGGAATTGAATATCTGTTGAACTGCTCTGACAGCGAGAATACCAGTTCCCCAACATCCGGGAAATACCTGTTGTGTGTTCCGCTTTTCCTGATGAGTTTACAAACCCTTTCTATTGGATTCAGTTCAGGAGAATATGGCGGAAGGAATTCCAGTATTATGTTCGGATTTCTCTCCAGGAATTCTTGTAGCAATAAGGCGTGATGATACTTCGCATTATCCAGGACAAGATGTATCTCTGAATTGACAGGCGATATGGACATAAGAAATTCCTTGAATGTGAGGGAATTGTATTTTTCCGTGAACTGTGTTCGCAATGATCCACTGATCCGAATACGCTTATCCCTCTTCGCGTTGGTTCCTGCAGCACCATGGGATCGCGATTCTCAGGAGGGACCCACATCCTATACCTGGTGCCATGCTGATAGAAATGGCACTCATCCAGGTAGCGGATATCTGCACCAGAAGAAATGAGATCAAGGAGTTTTTTTAAAATCTTTCTTGCGTTCAGGATCGCCTTTCGCGATCATGGGTCTCGGTCTTCTCAGGCGAAAACCAAGTTTGTGGAATATGTTCTCGCACTGCCTTATTCCTAAATCTATTCCATAATGATCGGAAAGATGCTTTCTTAAGAGAACGCCATCCCACATGTTCTCTACATATCCAAAAACATGGGGATCTTCCCTTAGATCCCCGTCAAGGGAGTCAAGCGGCACACCGGAAGGTCTACCTGGTCTCTGTTTCTCATAGAGTCTTCCGAAACCATGTGCATTGAACGACCTTACCCAGTATTCAATCGTCCTGGGACCATGTCCCAGCATTTCTGCCACCTCATAGCATGACATTCCATTGGCAACCATAAGGACACCATGCAACCTGTGATCATATCTGGAATCAGGTGTTCTATTGATCTCGTTCTGTAACGCAATGATCATTTCTTCCTTATCCTCCAGTACAAGCCTTTTCATTGATAGGATTAGAATAAAGGTCAATATAAATATGCGCAATAATTAATTACGTTATGTATAACACACTTATTATATAGACTTATGAGAAAAAGTAAATACGTTTCTGTCCACATTTTCGCCTGAAAGTGAAGATATTTGGATATTCACGAAAGACACATTACCTTTTAAGAAGATCCATTAAAACGATTATTTTTCACCATAAACATAAACTTGGCTGACTTTTAGAATTCTTAAAGGTAAGATCTGGAATTAACAAGTGTGATATCCAAACTTTTATTCACCTTTCCCCGTATTTTGGGTGATATTGATGTGCTTACGCCCTTTCACTGGAATATATGTCATGATATTATATATAGAGTCATAAATAGGGCATCGATCAACCCCTTTTTATTCCGGTTCGCTTTTTGACATTATTGTATTGCAGGAGTCTGACATAATCTCACAGATAAAGCTTGTTGGTCTCTCGCTTTTGCTTCGCTTTAGTCTTAATGGTCTTGAAAGTTTTGCAAGAACCTATTACAAGTACTAGGGTCTTTTCAGTTCTAAAAGTTACGCCTCTGAGGTTATCATTGCTTCCCTTGCATGCATCTCTGCCTGGATGAAATCAGACTGTATATTCAGTCCATTCCTTTTACCAGACTGAAGAAATGAGACACTTCAAACCTCTTGGAGGTGTCCTCTCGGATCAGTCGCTATCCGGGGATTTCCATGTACGACTTCTCATTTTTCAACGAGTATTATAGCGCAAATGAAGGTGCACTATTCAATTCAACAAAAGTGTTTCTGTTTCATTCCACCCCTAAAGGACTTGGCTTTTTGCTCAAATTATTGTAAACCTATCTTCGCCCTTGAATAACACTACATTTCTCTGAAGACATAGTATTTGACTGGATCTGGTAACAGAAAGT
>DAQB01000050.1:0-11482 GCA_002502705.1 Thermoplasmatales archaeon UBA582
GGATACTGCATACGTTGTTGAAGCACTATCCATGATTGGTTTGAAGAAGGAGGCAACTAAATTTCTTTATGATATGATGGAGAACATTTCAAAGGATAACGATAAATTGAGAACAATTTATACTATTGATGGCTCCTCCTCTCTTAATGAACGCACCGTTGATTTTGATGGTTACCTGCATTCGAGGCCCGTCCGCGTCGGGAATAAAGCTTCAAGACTNNTGTTGATTTTGACGGGTACCTCCATTCAAAGCCGGTCCGTGTCGGAAATAAAGCCTCAAGACAGCTTCAGATTGATGAATACGGTTCGATAATCAACTCAATCTATCATCTTTCAAGAATTGGCGGGACAGTCAATTCATATATGTGGAATTTTGTTATAGATTTTCTTAAGAAACTCGAGTCCCTTTGGAAAGAACCTGATTCAAGTATCTGGGAATTTAGAACAGAGAGAAAGCACTACGTTTATTCAAAGCTTTTATGCTGGGCAGCATTTGACAAGGCAATACAGATGGGGAGGATCCTGAAGATGTCTGCTCCTTATGAGGCTTGGAAAGCAATAGCTGGCCAGATAAAACAGACAATCCTGGATAACGGAACAGATCCATCACATTCATATCTAACGCAATCTTTTGGTTCCGATCAGATTGACGCAGCTCTTCTCAGAGCTCCGCTTCTTGGCATTCTTCCTGCGTCAGATCCTCTCATAACCGGAACAGTTGCAAAGATTGAGAAGGAACTCATGCATGATGGATATATATTCAGAAGGTACCTGAATGACGATGGCCTTAAAGGCGACGACAATGCATTTTTGATGCTCTCTTTCTGGTATGTTGAAGATCTGATAGAAATGGGTAAATTGAAAAAGGCAAGAGAGGTTTTTGAAAGCCTTCTTCAGAGATCCAACCACCTTAACCTTTTTTCTGAAGAAATTGATTTTAGCACTGGTGACCTTATTGGTAATTTTCCTCAGGCATTATCTCATATAGGCGTGATAAGGTGCGCAAGTAGACTGACAGATTCCTTTAAACAGAATCTGAGGACTTCAGAAAGCAGGTATAATTACTGATCAATCGAAATCTCTCTGTCTGTTTGAAATCGGCCTTTCCCTGTTGCGTATCCTGAACGCTGCCACAAGCAGAATAAGCCCGGAAGGAAGAAACGCGAGGCCAAAAACGATTGTGTATATTACTGTATAACTGATCCTTTCAATTGAAACAGACGCATTCGAGGATTCATTCGAATTGTTGACGACTACAAGTGAAATATTGCCCGAAGACCCTGAAACATATTCCCTGGTTACCGATCCAGACCCGGTTAAATTTGCGTATCCAGTACGGAGACTGTGTGATTGCAAAATATATGATGTAAAGTTTGCAGAAGACTGATTCGAGGATAAAGTGTAAAAGATCAGATCTCCAACCTGAATCGACGCATTGTAATTCATGCTAACTGATCCATTTGCTGAAATGATTTCTGTTCTGTGCATCTCACTATTTGTGGTCAAAATGACACCTGAAACTGCAAAAAGTACTATTGAAACAACTATCAGTATGTATGCAATCCTTGCAATCTTTCTGTAGTCTCTCAGCAATCCTGTGCCCCTTCATGGCATAATAGCCAGCATTAGTTAATTATTTCTGAATTTTAACCTCTAAATGATCTGATTCAGAAACATCAACGATTGACGATCTCAAAAGACCCTCAATAATTTTCCTATTTTTATCAATAAGTTTCTTATTTCCTGCCACAGATAATTCTCTTCCACTTGATTTACCTGTCTTCGCTGATTCCGATCTCGCCATTGACACAATCCTAATAACATATTCGATCTCTTTTGTTTCATCATCCTCCAGGATGTCATCATCAGGCCACATCTGTCTGTGAACAGAAGCATTTTCGTCGAAGACAGAATTAAACACTTCTTCAGTTGTGAAGGCTAGATACGGGGCATAGAGGAGTAAGATCGAACGGAAAGCTTTCCTCAGGGTTTTTACCGTTTTTCCTTTCTCGTACCCAGTTAATTCAGGATCACGTAACCTGACCTTACACATTTCAAGATATGAATCACAGAAAGTATTCCAGAAAAAGTCGTCTATCGCGATCCTTGCTCTTGATATATTATATGAGTCAAGCAGTTTTGTTACGGTCTTTTCAAGCCCGGTCAGCTTGCTCATTATCCATTTGTCCGCTCCATCTAATACACCAGAATCAGTCTCCACTGACTCCCCGGAAAGCATCTGGACAAGATTTGCCGCATTCAGCAATTTTATTACTACCCTCCTCCCGCGCAGGAAATCCTTTTCGTCTATCCTTATGTCTTCACCGTTCCCTGCAACTGAAGTCCAGTGCCTTACAGCATCAACGCCATATCTTTTTATGAAATCCTCTGGTGAATACTGTACTCCTTTGCTCTTGCTCATTTTGGCTCCTGGCGCAATCATCACATTTCCACTGATGCTTATATCATTCCATGGAACCTGATCATCATGTAAAAGAGATCTGACAATGGTCGTAAAGGCCCATGTTGTTATTATGTCATGACCCTGAAATCTAACGTCCATTTTTTTGATTTTCCTTCTCAAACTATAAGGCTCAGTGGCAAGCCTTGGCGACAATGAGGAGGTTGCCCATGTATCCATTACATCTGTGTCTGGAATGAATGAATCCGAATTACATTTTTTACATTTTTCCCGACATTTCTGGAATCTTGGATCCACAGGCAGTTCCTTCAGATCTGCATAAACCGGCTCTCCACAATTACTGCAGTACCATACCGGAAATGGTATTCCATATATGCGCTGCCTGGATATACACCAGTCAGATTTCAATCCAGTGACCCAGTTGTTATACCTGACCTTCATGTGATCAGGAAACCAGTTTATCTTGTTTCCCTGCTCAAGGAGCTTTTCCTTTAAATCCATATAACGGACAAACCACTGTGTGAGTATGCTTATCTCAAGCGGAGAATCGCATCTTTCGTGCACATTTATTGTTTGTTTCTTTCTCTCAGATTTCAGTATAAGTCCAAGTTCTCGCAGGGAGGAAACAATATCTTTCCTTGATTCCCATGAAACGGATCCTTTCTTGATGAAATTATCACCCAACATCCTGCCGCTTTCATCCACAACCATGCGTGTGGGCAAGGAGTACTTTCTCCAGAGCTCTGCATCATTCTGATCTCCAAATGTACAGACCATCTCGGCACCGGTTCCCTTTCCTGGGTCAACAAGTGGATCTGAAAGTACCCTGACCGCATATCCATATAATGGTACTTTGACGGTCTTACCTACCAATTTTTTGTACCTTTCGTCATCCGGGTTGACGAAAACGGCTACACAAGCTCCAAGAAGCTCCGGTCTTGTGGTTGCTATATCTATACTACTACCATCCAGACCATCAAAACGCAGGAAATAGAAATCTGTCTCCCTCTGCATATCCTTCATATCTATCTGAGAGATTGCCGTCCTGCAGGTTGGGCAAACGACAACAGGCCCCTTCTCTCTATAGGCTCTCTTCTTTTCAACAAGATCAAGAAACATTGACTGCGAAATTCTCCTGCTTTCAGTTGAATATGTCCTGTATGGCTTTCTTAAATTCGCGCTGATGCCGAGTTGACTGAAAATAGAAATTATTTTTTTACCGCCCTCTTCGCCTGCTTTAATGCATGCGGAGATAAAGTCCTCCTTTGGCATATCTGATCCTCTTCTTCCCAGCATTTTCTCTGCAAGTTTTTCCGTGGGGAGGCCATTTTCGTCCAGTCCCATAGGATAAAAGACATCAAATCCCCTCATTCTTCGGTACCTCGCTATTATGTCCTGATGAACATAGGAGAATGAATGCCCCATGTGTAGTTCTCCAGAGACCGTCGGAGGTGGTGTGTCTATTGAAAATATCTTATTCTTTCCATCATCCGTGAATGCATAGGTATCATTCATTTCCCAGAATGATCTCCATTTATTCTCAATTGACGAGAGGTCAGTTTCCATGATGCGCCATCACCAACAACATAAAAAATTGAACTGTTTAATCCTGCCTTTCAATCAGGAGAGCATCTTTAAAATTTCTGGAATCTTAACTTCCTCCAAACCTCCAGATTTCTCTCTCCACCAGTCACCAATGCCCATGTTATCTCCCTTTCTCCTTGGAATCACATGGAGGTGAATATGAAAAACAGTCTGGTCTGCGCTCTCGTGACTTGCCAGGAAAAGATTTGTACCATCAGCGAATCTGTTTCTGATCATATTTCTGGCAATTTTTCCTGCAATTCCCGTCATGTGCCCCAATGTAGTTTCATCAGCTTCCTCCAGATACGCAATGTGTTTTTTTGGAATTACGAGAGAATGTCCTTCGGAGATAGGGTTGATATCAAGTATTGCCAATGTGGTCTGATCCTCAAAGATCTTTTTTGACGGAATCTCCCCTGCTATGATTCTACAAAAAATACAATCCCTTTCCATGAATCTTCCAAAAGTTATAGTTAAATTGCTTATTAATTATGATCCTCTAGATCCAGGGAAAAAAACACAATAATGATCGAAGCATCAGGTCTCAGAAACATAAATGGTTCACAGTAATGAAAAAGTCAAATTAGTGCTTGAGTCGGCACAGGATCCTGCTAGCATTTCAATTTCCGCCTTTCTGCAGGAACAACTTTCTTTCAGCCAAACAGATAATCCCAGTCTTTTGAAAGCTGGTGAAATATATCTTCTAAAAACCGATAAAAAGCATCTTTACTTTGATAATATAGATGAAGAGATATCAAAACTTGATCTGAATATCGAAACACTTATCTTTCTATCGAAACACAGTTCTCAGGCTAAAATAAATTCACTTACTGTCCATCCTACCGGAAATTTTTCCGAAGCCTCACTCGGGGGAATACCAGGTCAGTTATCTTTTGCAGATCCCGGAAACATGTCCTCTGCCCTGCGGATAATGAATCAACTTCCAGTTAAGGATTTCAGTATAACTTTCGAAGCCACCCATCATGGTCCTCTGACCATGATACCTTCATTTTTCATAGAGATCGGAACGGAGCCAAAGGATTGGGAAAACCGGGATGCGCTGCAGACCGTCACCCAGGCCGTAATAAAATGCAGAGACAATGGAGAAGGTGGTTTCATAGGGATAGGTGGAGGACATTATTCGCCGAAGATTACCGATTATGTGCTACAAAACAGTATAAATGTTGGTCACATTATTCCAAAACATAATCATGAGAACCTTAATCCTTCATTACTAAAACAGGCGGCAGAAAGGACAAGATCCTTCAGGGGGATAGTAATGGATAAGAAGGGTACTAGGGGTCCTGTCAGGGAAATAGTTAAAAATTTTGCAGATGAAATCAGCTGCGAATTAATTGTTATATAATCATTTATAAAATAAGAAATATATTTAGAAGTGAAATTTTATTTTACTGCTGAAACACGGTATTTAAGCGATAACTTATTTCGGATACAAACGGTAAATTCTTATACTATGTTGATCTTACCAATTCCAAGGATAAAACCTGGGAATAAATAAATGGAAGAGAGCGCAGAAGAGGAGCCTCCTGGCGAAACACCTTTTTTCCGAGCACGCCGGATGGAGCGGGCTCTCCACTTCAAAAGACTTTTTATAAAATTTGAAGGTAGTGGAGTTACCGGTACCCAGAAGGACCGAATTTCAAAGTACCATGTAATGCGTGCGAGAGAACTTGGCTATGACACGATCTCCCTGGGATCTTGTGGGAATTATGGCGCATCAATATCATATTTTGCACATAAATATGGAATGAAGTCAGTTATAGGGATGCCGTCATTCTACTCTGGTGATCGTATACCTGAGATAAGAGCATATGGGGGTCAGATAATGGAAGTGCCAGTTAAGTATGAAGAGGCAGTGGAGATCATGAGGCAGAAATCCGTTGAGGAGAACTGGTATGATTCAAACCCTGGCGGAAAAAACTCTGAACTTGATTTTCATGGCTATTCTGCAATTGCAAGTGAAATAATTGATCAGCTTGGTAGGGTTCCGGAGTTTCTGGCAGTCCCAGTTGGTAACGGAACTACACTTTCCGGTATCTATAAAGGATTCAAGACAATGAAAGAAGCCGGATTGACTGACTCAGTGCCGAGACTTATTGCTGCATCCACGGATAACGGCAACCCCATAGTAAAGGCCTGGACAAAGAGAAAAAGGGTAGTATCGAATCTTGATCAGTCAGCTATCCATGAAACATCAATCAACGAGCCCCTGGTTTCATATATTTCATATGATGGTCAGACTGCCCTGGATTCAATATACGAAAGCAACGGTTTTGCATTTGAAATATCTGACATGGAGATGCTGAGGTATTCCAATATCCTAAAGGAAGCAGAGGGAATAAGCGCGCTTCCCGCCTCCAGCTCAGCTATAGTTGCTTCTAACCTGGTTGCCACAAATCTCAATAGAAAGATAGACTGCGTCGTTGTTTTAACTGGAAGAGGAAAATAGTGGAAGATGCTGCTGTACTTGCGGAGTCTGTCTTCGGAACTACATACGGAAAGACGGCTAACGGTCTTGTAAGGTACTCAAAACGATTCCGGATAAAGTCTGTTATCGACAGTACCCAGGCTGGCAAAGATGCTGGATCTGTGCTGTTTAACAGGACTGCAAATATACCCATTGTATCGTCTGTGAAGGAAAGCATCGCAATAGGTGCAAAAACTTTGATCGTAGGTATTGCAACCGATGGTGGCGTATTGCCTGAAAAATACAGACCGTTCATAATTCAGGCCCTTAATAACGGTCTTGATATCGTAAGCGGTCTCCACGAATTTATCAGCGATGACCCGGAATTTTCAAAACTTGCTGCCAGGAATGGTTCTAAGATAACGGATGTGAGGAAAATGTTTCGTGACAGAAAGGACCTATTTACTGGCAGGATACTTGATGTCACATCCAAAAAGATAGCAGTACTTGGCACCGATAGCGCAGTAGGAAAGCGGACTACAGCGGTATTCCTGTCTGATACCATGGAGAGGCAGGGGATAAATTCTGTCATGATCGGGACCGGTCAAACATCATGGATGCAGGGTTTCAAATATACAATAGTACTTGATGCAATTGTCAATGATTTTGTATCCGGAGCTCTTGAAACAGTTGCACTTCAAGCTTGGGACGAATTGCATCCTGCATTTATGTACCTAGAAGGCCAGGGCTCGGTAATCCATCCGGCTTATCCAGGTAGTTATGAGATAATAGGTGCACTTCACCCGGATGCGATAATTCTTCAGCATGCACCAAAGAGGTTATTTTACGACGGATTTGACCGGTTCAGGATACCTCCTATTGAGAAATATATCAAGATTCTTGAGCTGATGTCAGATAAAAAGGTGATTGCAATTTCTGTAAACAAAGAAAATATGACTCCTCAGGAGGTTCAATCATATATCAAGGATACACAGAATAAATTTGGAATACCTGTTTTTGATCCTCTCGGGAATCTATCTGATATTGCCGGATATGTGAAGGATACTGTCAATGGCCCCTAATAAACAGAGTTACCTGGACAGGATACTAGTCTTCGATAAAATTGTGATATCCAGGCCGGTTATCAGCGACAGCAGGATATCATCCACTATCGGAATATTCCGTGGGAAATCGGTAGAATATTTTAAGCTCATCTTCTCGTATAGAGAGAAGGTTGCAATAGACCAGAACCTGGCGGGTCTCATACTTACTATGCCCGTCATCAACTTCTCCTATTTTAGCAGAAAACTGGAACTTGACTTTCCAGTCACAGAAACCGATCTGAATTACATCAGAAAGGTAATGAAAATAAACAACAGGGAAGTCTTCATCAACGCCATTTGCAGGAGAAGGTACAATTTTTACAAACCAGTTGCAATTCCCAGTGACGAAGAAATAACTGAATCAAACGCAAATGGAATAACAGAACTAACTGCCGCTCAATTAATACCTGATCCAGATAAAACAGAATCTCTTAATCGATGGATCGGAGACAGAAGGAAATCCGCTGTTCTTTCTAGCGGAGGAAAGGAGAGCCTTCTGACATATTCTATCCTAAAAGAGATAGGAATGGATGTTCATCCAATCTTCTTCAATGAGTCAGGAGCTCACTGGAGAGCAGCTAAACCATCATTTGAATCTTTCACTTCAAATAACCAGAATACAACAAAGGTATGGTCAAATGCAGACAGATTTTACAGATTTTGTATAAATTTGCTTCCATTCTTGAATCATTCCCTTATCCGGAAAAGGACAGATACCTATCCTGTTCAGATGTTTACCTTCCCTGTTTATGTTTTCTCAATTCTGCCTATCCTTATCAAAAGGTCAATTCCTCTTGCATTCATGGGGAACGAATTTGACGATCCATCTGATATGCCATCGTATCACGGCCTGTCCCATTATTCAGGTATATATGACCAGACACTGGATTTTACTGATTCCATCTCGCAATACATAAAGAGCAAGGGATGCGATATATCTCTGTCATCAATTCTGTATCCCGTAACTGCAACGATTGTAGAGAGAATGCTGGTCAGGAGATACCACGATATTTTTTTGCTTCAGCGTTCCTGTCATTCCTGCAGTATAATTCAGAATAAAGTTATCCCATGCGGTAAATGCTCTAAGTGCCTTGGCGTCATAATGCTCATACTTGCAGCAGGCGGGAAACCGGAAGAGATAGGTTATACCGAATCAAGTATAGATCTGGCAAAAAGAAGTTCAGGATCTCTGAGACTGGATACCGATGAGATAAGATACCTATATTCCGGTATGACTGAAGACAGCCATGTTACAGGTATTCACGTTCTGCCTGACGAAAATGAACCCCTCAGTCATATCGACCCTTATATTAGAGAAAAGATCCTCATTATATTTCATGAATACTGCAAAGGCCAATATTATTACAGAAAATCCAGATGGGTTCGGTCTTAGAAATATTCTTCTGATATCTGTATAATCTCATCCTGTGTCTTAGCATTTTTATAATCTTCCAGCGGTTTTTCATTCAGCACTATGAAATTTGGTCCCCATTTGAATTTTGAAAGCAGATTTACTGATTCTTCCATGAATCCTGTAATGTAAAGGGCCGCAGCAGCTGCCTCCACCGAAGATAACAGTTCAATTTTTCCATAATTGACCGGATTTGAAGCAAGCAGCGGGGGAAGCCTTCTTTGGACTTTAAAACCGTGTTTCTTTATGTTTTTTGAATTCCCCCATGTACCGTCAAGCAGAACCAGTCCGTACTTTTCCAAAATCACTCGGTCAGATGAGAGCAGGAAACTTTTCTCAAACGCACTGAGCACCATGGATCTTCCTATCTGCCATTCCTTGATCTCCCTGGCAAAACCAAGTCTTTTCAATTTTCTCATGGTTGACTTATCAGGATCGTCTTCCCAGTAATATACAAACTTAACTTCCATCTCAAGATTCCATGTAATATGTTAGCCTATAATTATGGATCGTAGTTATTTGATCACATCTCATGCAGTTAAGCTTCAATGAAGCAAGTATATGCAGACAATTGAATCATTAGAAGAATATATCTAAAACCTTGCGCTTCCCCTACATGCATTACGTAGCCATAACCGGTGGTGTGATTTCTGGTCTGGGAAAGGGAACAATTACCTCGAGCCTCTCACATATTTTATCTAATTCAGGGCACAAAGTTTCTGCGATGAAGATCGATCCATATCTTAACTTTGATGCCGGTACTATGAACCCATATCAGCATGGTGAGGTCTTTGTCCTTAACGACGGCGGTGAGGTCGATCTTGATCTGGGTAATTACGAGAGATTCCTCAATAGAAACCTGTTGAAAGAAAACAACATCACAACAGGAAAGATTTACAGCAGGGTTATTGAAAAAGAAAGGGAGGGAAAGTATCTTGGAGAAACCGTACAGATAATACCGCATATCACAAACGAGATAAAAAGCAGGATCCGCAAAGTCGCAGATTCTGAGAAATGCGATGTCCTTCTAATAGAGGTTGGCGGCACTGTTGGTGACATTGAATCCATGCCATTCCTTGAAGCTCTCAGGGAGCTTAACAGGGAAGAGCCTAAAAATTCTCTCCTGTTCTGCCATGTAACACTGATACCGGAAATTGGCGGTAACATGGAACAGAAAACCAAGCCGACACAGCACAGTGTCAACGAGCTTCGTGGAATCGGTATACAGCCGGATATTATATTCTGCAGGCTTAAGGGTCGTTTGACTGAAGAGTCCAGAAAAAAAATATCAACGTTTACTGACGTTCCGGAAGAAGGAATTATTGGGGTTCCTGATGCACACAACATCTATTACATTCCTGAGATAATGTACAGTCAGGGCATACTGCAATACATTGAAAAATATTTTTCACTCAAACCAGGAGAATTCAGAGATCCATGGGTTGAATATAAACGGAATCTGGAAAGCGCGAAGGAAAAAGTGAAGATAGCAGTAGTTGGAAAATATACTAAGTTCATGGATGCCTACATAAGCCACAAGGAAGCCTTTACACATGTTACAGGATTAACGGGGATCGGCGTTGATATCGCTTGGTTGGATTCAGATGATGTCAAGAAAAATCCATCGATTCTCTCGGAGGCGGACGGAATTCTTGTTCCAGGCGGCTTCGGATACCGTGGTGTTGAGGGAAAGGTAAAAGCAGTACAGTATGCGAGGGAAAATAATGTACCTTTCCTGGGCATATGCCTGGGATTTCAGGCAGCTGTGATTGAGTACGCAAGGAATGTTCTTGGAATAAAAGATGCGAACAGCAGCGAGTTCGATCAGTCAACTCCTGATCCTGTAATTGATCTTCTCCCAGAGCAGATTGGTGTATCAGATCTTGGGGGAACCATGAGGCTGGGAGGCCAGAAGGTACATATTGAAAGCGGCACCATTGCAAGTTCCCTGTATAGTACGAATGAAATCAGCGAAAGGCACAGGCACAGATATGAGGTAAATCCGAAATACATAGACCGGCTGGAGGAGAAAGGTATGATATTTTCAGGCAAGGACGATGCCGGAATACGAATGGAAATTGCAGAGATAAAAGGGAAAAATAATTTTATTGCAACCCAATATCACAGTGAATTCCAGTCAAGGCCATTAAACCCATCGAGGGTCCACAGATATCTGGTTCAGAGAGCGCTGGAATTCAAGAGGGGGCGAAAAGCATGAAAGAAGTTCTTGATGAACTCGCCGGAAAGATAAATTCAAAGTTAACCACAGATGAGAAAATGAAGAAAAAACTCGCTGGGGTGAAGAAGACATTTTCGTTGAATTTTGACGGAAAGGATTATTATAACTTCAGCCTGAACGACGGCAAGATTTCCGAAATATTACCGGGCCAGAAGGACGCTGACATATCGATCGAGGTCGGCTCCGAGCTGTTCGGCAAGCTTCTGAGCGGCGAAGAAGATGCTATGTCAGCCTATTTCGAGAAAAAGATAAAGATAAAGGCTTCCCTGATGGACAAGCTTCTGATCAGTGAGCT
>DAQB01000050.1:11497-11863 GCA_002502705.1 Thermoplasmatales archaeon UBA582
CAGGGCCAGAAAAAAGGGATTTGATGTTACTGATAACGTTGAGATACCATTAGCATCAGATATGGCTGAAAGGATTGAGGAACTGATCCAGATTAAGGGTCTTTCGTTACTGATCAGGAAAGCAAGTGAATCAATGTCCCGTGAAGAGGTATCAATTGCAGTAGCAAGGGATATCGCAAAGCAATTCCTCGACCAGGGCAAGAAGATGGCGCTTGACAGGGCAGTCAGGGTCGGCCTGGCAATCCTGACGGAAGGGATCCTGGTCGCCCCCCTTGAGGGAATTGCATCTGTTGAGGTATTGCAGAACCAGGATGGAACGGATTATGCTTCGGTCGTTTATTCAGGTCCAATCAGGGGTGCGGGTGG
>DAQB01000119.1 GCA_002502705.1 Thermoplasmatales archaeon UBA582
ACGTACTTCTGTACACTATCCATTTTTTGGCTTTAATGATAGAATCCAGTTATAGAATTCCATGACGTTATCATACTCTATGTAGTCATCCTCTTCAATTCCTATGATCTGTGTTTCATCGATATTGTTTGTTTCCTTACCAATGTATCTTATCCTATCAGCTACAATGTGCTTCCTATGGGCTATTCCCTCATTGTCATAATCGAATTTGTTATCTGTATGCATAATGTATTGTGTTAAGACGTTCTCCAAAGCGTGCCAGTATTCCGTCGTCGGTAAAGGCAATCTATCAGAGTATGTATTACTCTTATAGTCAACGAATTTCTCATACTGTAAGCCGTTGTAATCCTTACGATAGGGTAAGCATGGTATAACACCATTTTTCTCTGATCCGATAAGCATGAAATTGAATGGCTTGATCTGCTTATCATAAGGTTTACCGGAATTCATTTTTCTGAAACGATTGAGAATTGAAGGTCTTGAAATTGTTATCTGGGATACAGCTATCTTATCATTATATTCATTGAAATTCTTTGTGAGAATTGATTCCCATATTCGCTTACCGTCAATATCCTTTAGATGGCCCAAGCCATGAGTTGAATATTTCAGGATTTCTATATTGCCGTTATCAATTTTATACAGACAGTATCTCTTTGCTGATATGCCGTAAAACATCACATTATCTAACGGCTTATGATCATCATCATCTTCAATCTTGAACATTTCAACGTCTACTGAATAAGGATTCAGCAAGAGTAACTCTAATTTATGAATCCTACAGGTATCAACATAGCTATTTCAACGCTTCAAATAATAAGCAAGAACGATGCCATAGCATAGCCGATTCCTCCACCAATCGATCTGAAAGCCACAACCAGAGTTGAATTTTCAGATGCACTTTCTGATGCAGATAGGAGCGTATCTACCAACGGTTCAAGCAGGACCGAAACAACTGCGAACGAGAATAGGAGTACTACAAATAGGATTTCGCTGACCTTGTAAAAATCCAGGGACACAAATGTAGTCACCAGTATAATATAAATACATATCAGATAATAACCAACTCTGATTTTGGCTACAGACATGAACCCCCGAATGCTAATCCCAAACTGAAGTACCATGTACAGTATAGTCTCCCCTTCGACTGCAGATAACACGACAATATCAGGAATTCCTTGCTTTACACCCAAGGCAAAGACCACCCCCATCCATAGATATTGCAGAAACCAGTTAAAACTGGCAAGAAAGATTATAGGATAGATTTTTTTCACTTGTCTCATATTTCCGGAAAAGAATTTCATTTGCACTCCGATGTTAGAAAAAAACCGAAAGTATGCCAGAAAGACCAAAACAAGTGCTATGAGTACCAAGAGAATACTTAAAAAAAGATTCTTATTTGGCGTTAAATAGGTTAAGATAGGGGCAATAAGAAACGCAATTGATTGAACACCGGTAATTACAGAGAAGAACTTTGACGCATCCTTTAGATTTTTAGACCAAGTTATTTCAAGATTGTAAATATAACTGCCTGTAAACATCCCTAAGAACACAGATATCGAGATTCCTACAAGGTAGACCACTATGTTACTTAGAAGAATGGATGACATGATAATTAATGCCAAGAATGTCAAATGAAATATGGGTAGATTCTTGAAAAGCCATTTTTTCGGCAGGAGAAGAGGCAGGAAACCCCGAATCACTATCGAGATGCCATATACACTCCCCAGAATCGGGATCGCATTAGAAAATGCTATGAAATTTGTTGAGTAAACCGCAAAAGCACCAATCATGGTCACGAAGAAATCAAGGAATACGAGATAAGGACCCTGATTTCTCATGACTTATCACTCAAATCTGAAATAGAATTCTTTGCATTCATTGGGATGCGAAAAGATAATCACATCAGCATTTTCAACAACAGAATCTATATGATCTATCCAATCATTTTCATTTTTGAATGTATCTTTTGATAATTTGATATCGTATTCAGGGAATCTCTTTGTTATTGTTTCTGTTTCTATTTTAATTCTTTCAGGGCTTATATCGTCAACGCTTGAGTAATAAATCTTTGGAATTCTATGTTCAAAACTCATTCAATTCTCACCTTTGTTTTATTATACATCTTTATGGTTTTACCTTCTTTAATCTTCTTTTGCTGATACCATAATGTAGATTTGTTTATCTTCAAATCTCTTCGTTTTTGAGGATCAATTAACATGATCCTGTTCTTTATGTCGATAGTATCATTCCTTGAAATTGCAATATCAGGTATCTTGAATTCTAATGTTTTTGTCTTTCCTGAAATGTATCTGTTTAATTCCCTGACATTTTCAAACATTAAGTTGTCAATGACATTTACTACAACAACGATGGAAATGTTCCACATATCCATTTTCTGTTGAATTGCAGATACCTCACCCCAAAGTCTCAATTACGCTGTTTAGATTTAATCCAAGGCCCTGTCCGCCGCCGACAATGTAACCCTGGGAATTCACCAGGTAATATATATCAAGCACTCCGACTGGATTGTATTGCTGGGTTACCCACTGTGGAGCAGTTCCAATATACCAGTCTGGCTCAGAATCTGGTTACAAATTTCCTTGTCTTTTATTTCATATTAAACGCCACTCATACTCTCATGAAAGCTGAATGAAACTGAGCTAGTTCCATAAAACGGATAATGTGAGTTGGAGGTTTCAAATAACACATTAATTTTTCTCGTCTGAATCATCCAGGTTGAAAATAATATACCTGAATATACCCATTAATTTATGAAACTCTGTTTCGGTCAACCTGGATCTTGATAGTAATCTCCGGAGCATAACCTCTGTGTTCTTCCTCTTGTGCGCAGGATATTTGATCAGGTCCAATGTCTCTATGATTTGCTCAATCAGAAGATCCACATTCTGCCCACTCGTAAGTGGCATTTGGCTTCTGGATCTTATCGTTTGCCTTACCATTTCATATAAGACAATCGTAACTGCATGCGATAAGTTATATACTGGATACCTCGGATTCGCTGGGATGCTTATGAAGCTGTCGCATCCTTCTATCTCCTCGTTTCTCAGGCCATCGTCCTCTCTGCCGAACACAAGTGCTATCTTTCCCTTTGCCTTTAGATAAATTTTCCAGAATTCTTCTGGCGAATATGACAGCCTGCGGTATTTCCTGCCGTTAAATGTTACCTCACTGGAAGACGCAGCAATGACGTTAAACTCCTCTCTCAGATCATTCAGGGAACTAAAATGCCTTGCTGAATCGAGAATGTCCGTTGAATGCATTCCATATACGTATGCTTCTTCCGGTATGTCATCCCTACCGATTATTACGAGGTCGTGCAGGCCAGCGTTGTTCATTGATCTCGAGACGGCACCAATGTTGCCGCCATATTTAGGTCCCACCAGGACAACAGAAACTTTGTTTGAAAGTGTTTGAAGCTTTGATATTACGGAATCCCTGAAATTGGTCTCTTTTTCCCTGAAAAGTTTACTGGGCCTGGTCTTTTTCGACTGGCTCATTCTTTGCTTCTTCTGTTTTTTCTTCCGTATTTCCGGGCTGCGGCGTTTCAGATTCTTTCTGTTCCTCTTCAGGTTTATTGCCTTCTGCAGATTCCGTGGTGGCAGGCTCCTCTGTCTTGGGTTCTTCCTGCGGCAGGTATGTCTCTACCAGTTGCACTGTCTTGCCAGGAAGATACTTCCTCATATCATTGACAAGATGGAATTTTGCCTCTACCCAGACCGGGTCGAATTTAGTCTCTTCAGGTATTTCGATCTTTATTACATCGCCCTCGACAGAAACATTGAACTTATCTTCGTTTACAGGATAATTCATTGAAATAAGTGACTGTGCTTTTCCCTTGTCGTCAGATATCTTCTCCAGTATTGTATACTTGTAGTAAACTGTCTTTCCTGCATAGGCGTGGTTATAGTCCACAAGAAATCTACCAGGTGTCACCGAAAGGACTTTTCCCCTTCTGTGGTTGATCAGGACTTCCTGTCCTGGAACAGGGTCGATGTTTTGCCTCTTGAATTCAATGTATGAATGAACCTTGATATTCTTTGGGTCCCTGGCACCATAAGACTCATCTGGAGTCATTGTAACTTCATCTTCTCCACCCTCGGAATGACTCTTGAAGCTTTCGTTGATTTTCTTGAAAACCTGATCTGTACCAACTATGATAACAGTTGGATGGTATGCATGTTTATCATCAAAAATGTCGTTTTCTTTTGCCAGCTGTTCCTTGCTAGTAGAAACGAGTTTCTTCTCATCACCAACCCGCATTTCATAGTCCACTTTTATAAAGTCACCATCATTCATTAATAGCACCGCAATTAAGCGTACCGATAGAGCAAGTTTCTATTTATAAATATCGAACGTCTAACGCGCCATTTACGCAACCTGTGGAGATCGTGTATTTACTGCAGGCTCGATTGAAGCTATGGAGCATAATTAGGGGCGGTAAATATGCGAAGTTCCGACGAAATATTTTTATCTTTTAACAACCAATAATGAGACAACGGCTTAATCTGCAATAAATATTCCATTCCGGAATTAAACTGAAAATGCTATTATCCATGATGTAATTGAATAAACATGAAATTGTTGATAGATGGTCAATGGAAAGACCCAGAAAGCGGTAAATTCACTGATAAAATGAATCCTTCTACCGGAGAATCTATAGAAAAGATACCTGCAGCTGGAAAGGGGGAAGTCGACGAAGCGATGGATGCTGCTGAGGGCTCCTTTTGGAAATGGTATGAGCTTGGCACAAAGGAGAGATCCAAGATTATCATGAAGGCAGTCGATCTCATACAGAGAAGCCGGAAGGAACTGGAGGATATCCTTGTTCTTGAAAACGGGAAGAGGAGGATAGAGTCTGTTGGTGAAGTCGATGGCGTAATTGACCAGATGGTCTATTATTCAGAATTCGAAAGAAAATTGACGGGAGACCTCGTGGAAGGCGATTCATTTGAAAGAAAGATATTGCAGTACAAGGTTCCATACGGCGTTGTGCTTGCACTTACACCATGGAATTTCCCGGCCGCAATGGTTGCAAGGAAGCTTGCTCCCGCGCTTATTACCGGAAACACAGTTGTCCTGAAACCCAGTTCAGATACACCAAAATCAGCTGAATGGATCACTATGAAGCTCCAGCAAGCGGGATTGCCAAATGGCGTCCTGAATTTCATTACCGGCAAGGGATCAGAAATAGGCGATTACATGGTAGCACACAGGAAGGTTTCGCTTATAACGATGACAGGCTCAACTGCAACAGGGCAGAGGATAATGCAGAAGGCGTCAGCGAACATGGCGAAGCTTGTTCTCGAGCTTGGCGGAAAGGCACCTTTCATCGTATGGAAGGACGCGGACCAGAAGAATGCACTGAAGACACTTCTGTGGGCAAAATTCTGGAACAGCGGGCAGTCCTGCATTGCTGCTGAGAGGGTATACGTCCACTCTGATATCTACAAGGAGTTTGTTGATAAATTCGTTAACGCAACCAAACAGCTCACAGTCGGTGATCCGGAAACTGCAGATATGGGCCCACTCATCAACGCTTCAGCAGTAAAGAACATGGAGAAGGCTGTCCAGGATGCAAAATCAAGCGGCTCAAAGGTNNATTTCTATCTTCCTACCCTATTGGAGGAGAAAGAGCAGAAAGCTTCGCTCTTCCAGGATGAGATATTCGGTCCAGTAACAGGGATCATGGCTGTTGACGACCTCGATTCCGCTCTGGATCTGGCAAACGATTCGCAGTACGGGCTTGCCTCCTATCTCTTCTCGAAGGATTTCACAACAATAATGAAGGCCGCTGAGAGAGTCAGGTTTGGCGAGCTATACGTTAACATGCCTGGCCCAGAATCATCACAGGGTTACCATACTGGTTTCAGAATGACGGGACAGGCCGGNNGAAGGAAGCAAATACGGGATTGAGGAATACCTGAAGCTAAAGAATGTATATCTTGAATATTCTGGAAAAGAGGTTTCAATAAATACGGTAAGAGAAGAACTAGTTCGATGAATCCAGTGACGTAAAAACGCCCGTTGAACCGTTGAGATATATCATCTCACCCTTCCTCGGCATCCTCTTTATCTGTGTCAGGACTAAGCATGAAATACCTGAATCCTTCAATCTTGATTTTTGTGAAGCTGTGAGTGATTTTGTTGTTACAATGACCCTGGTATNNCTATCTTTTCCAGGACGATCGAATTCGGTATCAGTGAAGAGAATTTCTCCTTTTTCTTCAGGAGCCATTTTCGCCTTCCCCTTTAACCCTTTTCCCTCGGGATAGCCCCTTCCAAGGAATTCACCTATCGTGACCACACGAACGTCACTTGTACCACCGAGCAGAAAGTAAGGAGCACCTGATGCAACAACTATGTCCTCTCCCTTCCTGAACAGGTTCCTGGGCGTTATCTTCTCAATTGCCTCGAGGACGCCGACAGACTTTTCAATATCTGCTGGAAGCATTGCGACCCTGACACCTCGAACCATTGTTAACTTCCGGGCAAGTGAATCCGATGATACGATCGCAANNGATCGCAATGATCTCCGCATTCGGCCTCAGGGCGGAAAGCATTCTTGCAGTTCCACCGTTTTTGGTAAAAACAACTATCTTCTGGGCGGAAATCTTCTCCGCCATGACCTTCGCTGCATTGCATACAGAATATGCGATCTGGNNCCATCAGGTTCGTTCAGGTTAGTGGCAGACTTTTCTGCGTAGGCAGATATTTCATTCAGGTATCGTACGACCTCAACGGGGTATTTTCCTATTGCCGTCTCCTCAGATGTCATGACTATATCGCAGTTATCGAATATTGCATTCGTGACATCCGAGACCTCGGCCCTTGTAGGAACGTCATTCTGCACCATGGATTCAAGCATCTGGGTCGCAACAATCGCAGGAATCCCCTGCCTGTGCGCTTCGAGGATAATCCGCTTCTGGGCTATTGCTACCTCGCTGATCGGGAGTTCCACCCCAAGATCGCCCCTTGCGACCATTACAATATCGGATGCATGGGCTATCTCCCTGATCTGGGAATATCCGCTCTTTGTCTCTATCTTGGAAACAGTTCGGCCGTCTGAGCCCGACGCCTTCAATTGATCTTCAAGCTTCCACATGTCCTCCCTCGACTGCACAAAAGAAAGGGCATAGAAGTCCACGCCCTGTTTTGTTCCCTCTTCAATGAATGATATGTCTCGATCCGTAAGTGTTCCAAGGTCTATCTTCACCCCGGGCACATTTATCCTTGCCTTGGACCTGATCTGACCGGAATTCAGTGCCTTCACCATGACATGACTGGGATCGGCCTCAACAACGGAGAACTGGTATGAACCGTCCTGCATTACAACCGAGTCACCCTTCTTCAGTGAGGAAAAGAAGCCAGTACGGTTGACAGGAATGCCTGACTGCGATAACGGATATATCTTACCCTGCTCGATCTTGAACGGTTCACTAAGATCCCCTACCCTGAGCTCTGGACCTTTTAGATCTAGAAGGATAGATATGTGAGCTGAAAGTTCTGAGTTAAGATAATCCGTCAGTGATCGAATCTTTCCTACATAATCGGTCTCGATATGAGCTGTATTGATTCTAAGACCGGAGAGGCCGTTTTTTGCCATTTTAAGCAGGGTTTCCCTGTTGTCACTTGATGGTCCAACTGTGCACAGTACCTTTGTGTGAGGCATATATCGTCAGTATATCAAGTGATTAATATTTCACCATTTGAAGAAAGGACCCAAGAAATCGCTAAAAACAGAGTCTTGATCTTTTTTGACATAGATCTTAGATTATACATATTCCTTTCTGCAGGAAGGGAGCATGTTCGTGAGATCGTCATTTAGCGCACTGAACTGGGCAAAATCCAGCTGCTGCTGGCTGTCGCTA
>DAQB01000072.1 GCA_002502705.1 Thermoplasmatales archaeon UBA582
AGCCAGTTCACAATCAGGTTCCAGGATCTTGATGCGGACGAGATCTCTGATATAATGGGTCTCAAGGAGGAGTGGTCAACCATGAGGAAAATCGTGTCAGATATGGTTGCGAACATGAAACCACCAAGAGGGATACAGGAATTTATCCGCGCTGCTGAGGAACTGAAACAGGAGGAAAGATCGAAGATCTCCGGCAGGATCAGGATTCTCACAAAAGTGAAGGCGATATTTTCCGACATTACAACACCGATGGAGGATTACCTCTCGCCGGGCCAGCTTTCCATTCTGGATCTGTCTGGAATGGATCAGGCTCTTGCAAATTATTTTTCACACAGGGTCCTGAATACAATTTATGAGAACAAGGCGGAATCAGCATCAAGTCTCCCCGTTTTCATCTTCATAGAGGAAGCACACAATTTCGTACCTCCAAATTCCCGTACTATGATATCACAGATAATCAGGCGGATAGCATCTGAGGGCAGGAAATTTGGCATGTTTCTTGTTGTGATATCGCAGAGGCCCGGTAAACTTGATCAGGATGTATTGAGCCAGTGCAACAGCAACATAATACTGAGGGTCACAAATCCTCTTGATCAGAAGGCGATCCTCGAAAGCAGCGAAAGTATCTCTGAATCAATACTTCAGGATCTTCCAGGTCTTAACATTGGTGAGGCAGTACTTACCGGAGAATTTGTCCGGATGCCTTCAATTGTGAGAATCAGGAGGAGGGAAACAAGGGAAGGGGGAGGAGACGTCGATCTACTTTCTCTGCTGGAAGAATCCAGAAAATTAAGGGAAAAAAGACACAGCCCGTCAGCTTTCAGGAAATCAGTGAGGGACGATCTTTAAACATGCCAAGATTCATGCATTTTTCAGATACGCACCTTGGCAACAGGGAATACATGCTCGCCGAGCGTGAGGATGATTTTTACGAATCCTTCAGGGAGTGCATTGACATTGCTATAAATGAAAAAGTGGACTTCATAGTCCACAGCGGGGATCTCTTTGACACCTGGGGGCCAAGTAACCGTTCCTTAGCCGAACTCAAGGATTCACTCATCAGGGTAAGGGAGAAGAATATTCCCGTCTTCATGGTGCTCGGGGATCACGATCGCCCGAAACGTGTAGATTATCCGGCAGCCAGAATATTCGATTTCCTCGGGCTCCATCTCATGGGCACGGAGGATCTGGAAACACACGTTCTGGAAGATGGAACATTAATAGCAGGTATATCAAACATGAAGGGTTCACGAAGGGAAAAACTACCTGATATATATTCAAGGGCGGATTCATATGCCAGGGATCACCATAATTCAGTGTTCATATCACACCAGGGCGTATCCGGATATACGCATCCTGAAGATGTTCAGATTGAGGAAAGGATGTTACCTTCAGGTTACTCGTACCTTGCTTTTGGTCATATACATATATCACATTACAGGAAGTTCCCTGCGCCATTCGCATATGCCGGCTCTACTGAAATAAACAGTGCTGCAGAGATACCTGCCTTTCAGAAGGATGGAAAAGCTGTAAATATTATCGATCTGGACAACGGAAACATTGAATTTCATAGGATACGCCTGAAGTCACCGAGACCTCAATTCAGGATATCCACAACAATTGAGAATATGGAATCTGATATAGAAAGGGCGATTGAAAGATCCAGCCAATTCAGCAAAGAAAAGAAACCGCTAATAATTTCAGAGGTTTATAGTTCCGGGGACTACGCAACCGCATTCGGAATCGTTTCAAAATTTACGGACCGGGCAATGTTCAGGAGACCAGTGATAATAAAGGAAAGCGCCCCAGCTGTTAGGATAGGCGAGCACTTTGACAGAAAGAAGCTTTTCTCCGATTATTTCAGGGGTGATGAAAAGATGGCAGATCTTGCACTTGACATATTTTCAAATGTAGGCGGAGAGGCATCAACAGACGAGGTGTCTTACATTATGAAAAGGATCCTGGAGGGTACTGGAAAAGATGCTAATAAAAAAGATTGAGATGGAGGATTTTCTTTCGCACGCAGATACTTCCATTTCACTTGACAGGGGGATTAATCTCATAGTGGGACCGAATGGATCAGGCAAATCCAGCATACTTGACGCGATCAGGTTTGCGATGTTCGGGAAGGATCGCAGCAGATTATCAAATCCCGTCAGGAATGGTAAGAAAAAATGCAGCGTCAGACTTACCTTCAATATAGATAACGATGAATACATTATCACAAGATCGTACGGTTCCAGACAGCAGGACAGGGAAGCATTGGCATTCAGGAACGGTGTTCAGGAGGCTTTCTCCCAGGACAGTGTGACAAGATACGTCGAGACTGTACTCGGCATGGAGAAGGACGTTTTTCAAAACAGCGTATTTGTGGGGCAGGGAGAAATAGATGAAATCGTGAACGAGCAGCCTAAAAGAAGAAAAGAGCTTTTTGCGAAGATAATAGGCATCGAGAAGCTTGAGAGTGCATCTGACAGGATGCGTGAAGTGGAGAGTGAGCTCAAGGATCGGTTATCGAACATGGGCTCATCTATTGTTGAATTATCTCTTATAAGGGCGAAAACTCAGCAGCTTTCCGGCAGGATTGAGGAAATGAAAATTAAAAGAAAGGAAAGCGATGTTATGTTCCAGAATGCAACAGAACATGAGAAATCGCTGGAAACTAAATACGAATCATCCAGGAAGCACCTTAGTGAGTTAAGGGCTAAAGCAGATTTTCTAAAAAAGAAGAAGGAGGATTCAAAAAGGATAAGTGATGAGATCCAGAAATTGAGCAAACAGATTGAAGGTAAAGCCCAGGTCGAAAAAGAACTGGAGGATGTTTCTAAAAGCCCTTATCTCATTCACAGGGATCTGATCTTCGATAATATTGCTGAATTTGAAAAAATTGCTCTGTACTCCCGTGAAATTGACGCTCTCTCAAAGCAGATAAAGGATATATCAGCACAGATGGAAGAGATGGAATCGCTGAAAAATCAACATTCAAAATTCACAGAACTTAATGAAAGAATCACTGCTCTCCGATCAGATTTAACAAACCTGGAAAAAAGAAGCAATGAATATATCATGCTTTCTGACAGGGTATCAAGGTTAAGGGATTCCATAAATAATATCAGAAAATCTGTCGATCCTGAGAAATCATCCATAATCGAACTGTTCGGGGATGACAATCCATCCGAATCATCGGTACAGGAAAGGATTGAGTCGATCATCGAAAACAGGAGAAAACTGGAAGAAAGAATCAGAAACATGAAAGTAGATCTTGGCATGATTAATACCGGCAAGAAAGAGGCACAGGAAAGGGCTCAAAAGCTTTCTGGACAGAAAACATGCCCACTATGTGGAAGTCAGCTCACAGATGACCATGTAACGAAGCTGCATATTGAAATATCCTCATCGATAACAGAACTCATGACAAGAGCAGGCAACCTGGCAACTGAGATTGGCAAAATTAACGCGGAGATTGAAAAACTTGACTCTTTACTGGAAAAAATGCAATCCTCACGGATCTCAGGTTATCTGCTGTCTATTAAGCGTTTGAATAGCGAAACTGAGGAGCTCGCTCAGGATGAGAAGACCCTGAAATCCCTGGAAGCCCAGTATGAACATTATAACGTTATAAGAAAGGATATAACAGAAATAGAGGGGGAGATAAAAAAACTTGAACCCGGTGAGAAAAGGTTTTCTCTTCTCGAATCCATGAATTTAACTGCCGAACTTGACTCAAAAAGGGCAAGGTTAGATTCAGAAACAGGACTGCTTGAGTCTGCCCGTGGCAGGATCGCCGATGTCTCAGGGAAAATCGGTGAGGAATTCACAAACGATACAGTGACAAAGATCCGATCTATTTCAATGAAATTTGACGATCTCATAAAAAGACGCGACTATTTTTCAAATTCTCAGGCGCTCCTGGATGGTAGAACAATGGACCTTCAGAAATTGAAGGAGGATATTGCCTCCGCCGAGAATGAATTGAATGGGATGGATATCGTTGAACAGGAGTGCTCCTCACTCGAAGTTCAATACCGGGAGGCAAGGGCAAGATCTACAGAAATAAACGCAGATCTTCAGGCAACAATCAGGACCATAGAGGCAATGGATGCTGAAATTGCTGAAAACAGGAAAAAAGAGGAGGAGTTATCTGTAATTGAAAGGGAGATCAAGAATATTGAGGCAGCAATAGAAACCGCAAAGAAAATAAGAGCAGCATTCGGCGTTGATGGAATCCAGAAATATCTGAGGCAGCGTGCTTCTGAATTCATAACAAACGGCACAAGGCAGATTCTTTCATCGTTTTCACTGGAGTTTGATGACGTGGAACNNGACTTTGATGTTCGAGTCCAGAGATCCGGGAGCATAGATCTTCAGGCTCTCTCCGGCGGCGAGAGAATTGCACTTGCCATAGCTCTCAGAATATCAATATCACGTTTTCTTGACGAAGAGCAGAAGATGAACTGTTTCCTGATGGATGAGCCGACAACCTTTCTCGACGAGGAGAGAAGGGCAAATCTCAGAAACATCCTTCATTATGCCCTTGGGGATGATATGTTGATTCCACAGGTTGTCATGATCACACACCATTCTGAGCTAATATCAGCAGGTGACACGATCTTTGAGGTATCTAAGAGAAATGGATCTTCTTTTGTTGAAACCTGATCTGCAATGTCTTTTAAACTCAAACTATATCGGGGCTGAAAGTTAAACATGGACAAAACTACGATCCCTGCCACAAGCGTTGTCATTCCGACAATAAACGAGGAGAAGACAATAGGATCCGTTATCGATGATCTGATGCATCTGAATCCTCTGGAAATAATTATCGTGGACACTAATTCCACTGACCGTACCCGTGAAATTGATATNNAGGATACGGTGTTGCTTACAAGACTGGACTTGCCAGGGCATCAGGTGAAATAATAATATGTCTGGACGGGGATGGCACCTACCCCGCGTCGCTTGCCGGTGCTTTCGTTCAGATTCTAATGGGAAGCGATGTTGACTTCATTTCTTGTGATCGCATGACATTAAGGAACAACACAAACTACACCACACTTCACTACGTTGGAAACAGTGTCCTGAACCTGTTCATCAGAATATTTTTCAATTTCCCATTAAAGGATTCACAGAGCGGCATGTGGATATTCAGGATGTCAGCTTATAAAAAATTCAAGAACCTCAGCGACGGCATGTCTTTTTCGCAGGATATGAAAATAGAGGCCCTGAGAACTGGTACCCTGATCGAGATACCAATCAGGTACGGTGTAAGGATTACAAAACCAAAGCTGAACACCTGGAAAGATGGTTTCTCCAATCTATTCCACCTCATGGTGAAGAGGGTAAGACAATAACCAAAGATGTCAGACATAATCGCAATGTTTATATTTTAATTATACTCTGTAGCTCTCATGCCAGTCTTGATTAAGAGAAAGAACCAGGCTAAAAACGAGATAAGAAGGCCGGGTGAACCAAGAAGATTCATTGATCTAAACGATCTTCATCTTTCGCCAGAAGGCCCTGAGGTCAATACGACCGTCAAGGTTGCAGAGGTATATAGATACGAGGATGTTTTCATGATAAGGGAATTCGTTCACGACGGGAATTTTGTTATCGTCGATTGCAGTAAGATACTCCGTGAGGAGAGCCTTTTCAGGAACGTAGTTGAGGAGCTCAGGCATCTTGGAAAGGAATCCGGCGGGGACATCGCACGATTGGGCGAATCTCTTGTAATAGTTACTCCAAAGGGTGTTGCAATAGATAAGCAAAAAGTCCGTGGAAGCCTTATCTGATCAGGTTGCCGCTGCTGAGGCACTTGACCTTGTCGTACCGACAGGAGTAAGCCTGACGATCATCAATGCGCCCACTGTTACCATGACTGCGGCAATGAGAAAATCCATGGAATAGCCCAGATAGAGTGAGACTGCCCCTGAAAGCAGGCCGCCGAATATCTGACCGGCACCGTTCAGCGAATTGTAATAACCAATTGCCTTTCCCCTGGTGCCTTTCAAGCTCATTACCGAAACAGAAGCGGTTTCAGCAATTGCTATGAAGCTCCACAGCGACCCGATGAGGCCGTAGATAAGGATAGCAACTATGAGCCATGTCGTGTCAGGAGACATTATGTATGCAATACCTGCAGTCATTCCGAACACCGCTATTCTCACCATAAGAACAGTTCCAAGCATTTTCCTGAGACCCATGCGGGCGCTTACCCTGCCTGTTAGCTGGAACGTAATTGTACCAAGTGCAGAATTCATAATGTAAAGTATGTAGATTTCAATCGTACTCGCGTTGAGCTTTGTAATTACAAATACAGGATAAGGCACAAAAAACATCTGGAATGAGAACATGAGGAAAAAGGTGAAGAAAAGGTATGTTTTCAACTTTCGATCTATTCGGTTCCTCCCTTCATTAAGACCAAAAAAGTGTATAACGTTTGTTGGAAAGAATCTGATTCGCTCCATAATTCTTGTAGAATGCAGATTTGCTAGTCGTCTCCTTTCAAGCTTTTTCTTTGGTTCCGGTATTGCAATAGATATGATTATGGCCGAGGCAAGGTAAACGAATGCCGCAATAACATAAACATAAAGGAATATCCTGCCGCCAATACCTGCGAAATAATAGATAAATGCAATACCGCCGGCCAGTCCCAAAACTGTCCCGATAGATGCAATAAAATTGAACCTGCCCATCACCGAGGACCAGCGATCTTCTGTTGTGTTCTCAATAAGTATCATGGTGCTGACAGGAACACAGGCCATAACAACTACCTGAAATGCCACCAAAACACCAATGTAATCGATTACATTCCTCACATAAATCATTGGAAGAAGTGAAATAAACCCCCCAAAAAAGCCAATCAGAATAAATATTTTCCTCTTTCGGAACCGGTCTGAGAGGAGACCCCATATAATCAGTGCGGGCACAGATGCAGCGGAAGCTATAGCGGATGTGATGCCGACATAGAATACATTTAACCCAAGATAGACAGTTATAAAAAGGGGAATTAGTGGTGTTGTCAGCCCACCTGATATATTTGACGTCAGGTATCCAAGATACCAGGTATTGTGACTAAATGATTCCTGTGAAGTTTCATCCAAAGGCATTGTGATCATCGGTTACAGTTAACCGGCTGTTTTGTGGGGTATCAATGACTTGATTATTTACTTTCTATCTTAGCTTATACTGCTAACAGGGATATTACCACACTGAGTTCATTTAGAAGATCAAATGGAAATACTGGCAAAAGCGTTTATTTAAATTGTAATATTTAAAAATAGTAATATTTTTAAAACATTGTTTTCTTTATTGCGCCCTGAACCTTTTTCTTAAGATCCTCATTTATCTCTTCAATTTTATGGGCGTCTTTTGCATGCTGTGCTATCTTTGGCATTAACTCATCAGTACTAGCACCCTTAACGGTGAATCCACAGTTCATTCCGATGTCTGCGCATTTAAATTTATATGGCATATTTATCAAATAGTAATGGGTTTCGCAATATATATAATTTCCTATAAAATCAGACAAACGACGGACGTTGTGTGTTCAGAACTATATTAAAGAAACGATGTATGAATAGAAGAATTCAGTATTTTCATACCATCGTCTCTTTTTCTCACCAAATCTGCATAGAAAGCTTTCATCCGTTTTTCCTGTTCAGTCCTGAATGAAGTATCATCAATTAAATTAACGTTGATCGTTATATTAAGAAGTGCCCCCTCTGCGGCACTAAACGCAAAAATCAGTGAACAGGCAGAATCTGTTATCGCGTTCTTGTTTCCGATGGATAGGAGGTCAAGTGCATTATCCATTACATCAGAAGCAAGATTTGCTATTCTCCATGGAGGCTCTATAGCATCCCTTAGGGCTGATTGAAGCGCCTTTTTCCTTGCCATCTTTTCTTCGTCTGTACTCTTTGGCAATTTCCATGTGCTTGATATCTTATTGAAGGCCTGTTCATCCTCTTGCATTAAATCCTCAAGATTTTTCCTTATTTCAAGCATTTTCAATTCTATTGCATTAACTCGTTCCTGTACATGTTCATATCCCTTTTTTCCATCAGTCAGGGCTGAAACCATTGAGGATAAAGCGCTTCCAACCATTGCAACCAGGGCACTTGCAGCGCCGCCCCCTGGAGCAGGTTCTTTACTGGCCAGTTNNACCCAGTCTTTCCATAAAATTATTTAGATCCATAATTCACTCCATCATCTTTTTTTCCAGTATCTGCGATGACTTAAAGCCGTTAAGCTGTAGATAGTATTTTGATGTTTCTACGAGGGCTTCCATCGGTATGAGACCGATAACCTCTGATTCGTGTATGGATATCCCGAATCTCATCGACTCGAGTTTAACCAGTTCAAAAGCTCTGTAGATTGGCGTTTTGTTGAAATTAGTCAGATTCATTGAAATCTGAACCTGATCCCTATCCTTTAGATAAAAAGCCAATGCTTTTACAAATGTCAATCCCCCATCCTTTGCTCTCAGTGCTTTAGCGATCCTTTTTCCAATTTCCAGATCATTTGTGTTGAGGTTGACATTATAAGCTATTAGATAATCGCGGGAGCCGATTATGGAAGCACCGGCACTTCCAATCTTCTGGGGTCCAAAATCTGGTTTCCAGTGATCGCTTTGTATATTTTCTGTGAGTTCCTCAAGCTGGAAATTCTTGTTCCTTATATCCTCCAAATTTTTTCTATATTCCCTCATCGCGGAATTTCCATACATGTAAACTGGAATTCCCAGCTCATTCCCAACTTTCTCTCCAAGTTTTCTTGATATCTCGATGCATTCATCCATACTTACGCCTGATACTGGTATGAAAGGGATGACATCTGAGGCACCAAACCTCGGATGTTCTCCCTTATGCTTTCCCATATCAATCAGCGCAGCGGCTTCCTTAATTCCCCTATAAGCTGCTTCCAGCGCTGCTTCTGGAGTTGATATAAAAGTGATAACAGATCTGTTATGGTTTGCATCCATCTCGCTGTCAAGTATTTTGACTCCCTCCACAGATGAAATAGCCTGTATAATCTTCTTCACTACCAATTCGTCTTTCCCTTCACTGAAGTTAGGAACACACTCAACAATTTTCATAATGCCGTATATCAAGGTTCCTTAAAAAGTCAAAAGTTTAATATCTTTGGTTGTGGGGTCGCGTCCAGAAGTTTTTCTTTCATGCGCAAAACGATCATAAAGAGCATTTATTGTTTTAGTTCTTCCTAAAAGTAACCAATAATTCTAAACCCGTTTGAGCATAAAAAAATTATATCGATTCGGCATTCGTGGTTAACTCGTTGCGGGTAAATTTATACCTGTTATGTTAAGGGGATATATGATAAATCCAAGTGAAGCAGGTTTAACACTTCATCAAAGGCTCTCGAAAATCGTTCTATTCAATGAACTCGGTGATCGTTGGATTAGCCGCAGGAAGATTATAGCAGGCAGCAAGACAAGCCTGATGGAATTGGGAGAACTCAAATATGACTGGCTATACAGTGCTTACCAGGAATTAAAGACTGTCTTCTGGTCAGCTGACAATTTTAAACTTGCTAAGGATCAAAAGGATCATTCTGTCCTACCAGAAATTGAAAGGAAAACATTCGAGAGTGTTCTAAGTTCACTTGTATTCCTGGAAAGTGAACTATTAGAAAATTATTATGTAATAGGACCATACTTCAGCGCACCGGAGGCAACCATAGTCGTCAGTGAATTAACCTCCCAAACCACTTATCACTGTTATGCGCTTTCTCAAATTCTAAGGAATACTATAGACAAGGCAGACATAGATTCTGTTTACAACAGCTGGAGAACTCAGGACGGACTCAGACAAAGGAACAAAAACATTAACATCAGATTTCTTGAATTCACAAACAACCAAACTGTGGAAAACTTCCTGCTTGGGCTCGCCACAATTTCAACAATACAACTTGTGCTCATACCATCTGAGCTGAGCCTTGTCTATTCAATCACGCGGAGAGGCAAGATGACCTCAACCGCTGAAATTCTAAAAAGAATACAGAGAGATCTGGATTTGCATGCCCAGATCTTGATACGAATATATTTAACAATTTTAAATGAGAACCCCGCACTTAACTCTCAGGAACTTAAAACCTCAATTGTCAAACTCATGAGGGATATCACTAATATGGAGACAGATTTCACCCAGATTCTGTCAGAAAACATGATTCCTGGGTTAAACAATCTCGTCGTGGCCAAATTTACGCAGGCGCGGACAAACAAGGTGTTGAAGGAATTTTCGTTAGAACCTTTGTTCCCCGGTGTCGGCGGACAACCAATCCCATGGTTTGAGGGCTATTCAGAACTAAAAAACAGATAAAATTCAAGTCTCACAAAACATGGTGACCAGATATGGTCAATATTTGTTATCAGATAAGATAACATATAAGATACAAAAAAAACTTTTATAAGTTAGAACATTGAAAATTTTACACGTTTTACGCTCGACCAAAATATCGGGCATTTCGGAACGTGTAAAGAGGTGAATGTCCTGGAATTTATAATGAAACCAACTAAGGTGATTAACAGAGAAGGCAAAGAAATACCGATTGACATAACGAAAATAAGGGCTGTCATAACGAAAGCTTGCGATGGGCTGTCTGTTGATCCGATGGAACTTGAACTTGACGCTCAGATACATTTCACTGATAGAATCTCAACCAAAACAATACAAGAAACTCTGATTAAGGTTGCAAATGAGAAAGTCTCTATAAAATATCCTGACTGGACTTTCGTAGCTGCAAGACTGCTTTTACATCATCTTTACAAGGAATCTTCACTTCAACGAGGCACGCCGTACGGTAACTTCAGGAATCTCGTAAGTAAGCTTGTGGATGAAGGGAGATACGATGGTCGCGTTCTAAACGAATATACGGAAATGGATTTTGAAATGTTTGAAAAGGCTATCAGACCTGAAAGGGACCTGCTTTTAAGCTACCCTGGACTCAAACACCTTAATGATAGATATGCCATCCATTCAAAAGACGGGAAATGGTTTGAGCTCCCGCAGGATACATTCATGGGCGTTTCGATATATCTTGCGCTGGCCGAGAAACCTGAATCTAGAGTGTACTGGGCCCTCAAGTTTTACGAAGTGCTTTCTAACCTTTACATAACAATGGCTACCCCCACACTCGCGCAGGCCAGGAGACCGAATGGTCAGCTCAGCTCATGTTTTATTGACACTCCTGACGATTCAATATCAGGAATATTTGATGGTTTAACATCCTTTGCAAAAATATCACAGAATGGGGGTGGAATGGGCGTATATCTTGGTCATGTAAGGGCACTTGGAAGCTCGATCCGAGACTATGCGGGTGTAGGAAGCGGGGTTATACCGTGGGTTCGTCTCTATAATGATACTGCTGTATCGGTCAATCAATTGGGTCAGAGAGCTGGTGCAGTGAGCATATGGCTTGATATCTGGCACAAGGATGTTATAGATTTCCTTGATCTTAAGACAAATAACGGAGATGAAAGGAGAAAGGCACACGACGTCTTCCCGGGTCTGTGTGTTCCAGACATTTTCTATGAAACACTGTCAAAAGGAGAGAAATGGTATTTAATGGACCCCCATGAGATCCGTACTAAAAAGGGCTGGGCTCTGGAGGATTCTTGGGGCGATGATTTCGATAAGCGTTATCATGAATGTATTCAGGACGATTCTATTTCAAAGGTAGAAATAAATTCTCTTGAGCTGATGGGTTTAATTCTGAAGAGCCTTTATGAATCCGGCGGGCCATTCATAATGAACCGTGACACTGTTAACAGGTTGAATCCCAACAAGCACACTGGTATGATTTACTCCTCCAATCTATGTACTGAGATAACGCAGAACCAGTCTTCAACCATCAGAACTTCAAATACTCAGGTTGATGGTGAAATTGTTTCAAAATTCAAGGTTGGAGACATGGTTGTTTGCAACCTTTCATCCATAAACCTCGGAAAAACGAACACTCCTGATCTTCTCTCTGAGGTGATTCCAGTTCAGGTAAGGATGCTTGACAATGTGATTACGCTTAACAACCTTCCAGTGCCTCAGGCAACAGTCACAAACATGAAATACAGGGCTATAGGTATAGGTGTATCAGGGTATCACCAGCTTCTCGTTCAGAATGGAATAGACTGGGAGTCAGAGGAACACGTCAAATTTGCAGACAGGTTATTTGAGGAGATAAATTATCATGCTATACGCGCAAGCTGCGATCTGGCTGCTGAAAGGGGCGCTTATCCACTCTTTAAAGGAAGTGACTGGGAAACCGGTGATTATTTTGAAATGAGAAACTATAAAGACGAGAAATGGACCAAACTTGCATCTGATGTAAGGCAAAACGGAATCAGAAATGGATATCTAATGGCAATTGCACCCACAGGAAGCACGAGCGTGATTGCAGGTTCGACCGCTACAGTGGATCCAATATTCAAGCCAGTCTTCACTGAGGAGAAAAAGGGATTTATTATCAAGAGAGTAGCTCCTGACCTGAATGTGGATAATATTCATCTATACAAGGAGGCGCATTCAATCGATCAGGAGTGGAGCATAAAGGCCGCTGCAGCAAGGCAGAGGCATCTAGACCAATCCCAGTCCCTTAACTTATATGCCACTGAGGCCATGGATGAAACATCATTCCTTAATCTTTATTACAACGCCTGGAAACTCGGTGTCAAGACGATATATTATTTCAGGAACTTCACCAAGGAAGAGGAACCTGTAAAGGAGGAATGTGAATCATGCCAGGCATAAGCGAGAAACTTCAGAAAAAGCTTCTATTCAATCCTGATGGAACAAGGGAACTTGGTCAGCAGAGACTTGTTGGGGGCAAATCCACTAACCTGATCGAGTTCGCTAACTGCAAATATTCCTGGGCAGAGCAGCTTTACAGGAAAATGAGGCAGTTCTTCTGGATCCCGGACGAGATCCCTCTTGGTGATGATAAGAGGCAGTTTCCAAAGCTCACGGAATATGAGCAATCTGCATACAAGAAGACACTTGCATTTCTTATCTTTCTTGACAGCATCCAGGTAGACAACCTCGGCGCACTCGCCCTGTACATTACGGCTCCGGAGGTCGTTGCCTGCCTTAAGACGCAGGCTTTCTTTGAAACAATTCATGCGCAGAGTTACGACTATCTTTTGACATCTGTTGTGGATTCACTTACAAGGGATGAAGTCTATACCATGTGGAAGGACGACAGTATCCTTCTGACAAGAAATAAATTCATAACCGATCAGTACCAGGAATTCATTGATAATCCCAACGAGAAGGCGTTCATCCGATCATGCATGGCAGACTACCTGCTTGAGGGAATATACTTCTACAGCGGTTTTGCATTCTTTTATTCACTTGGCAGGCAGGACAAAATGGGTGGCACAGTTAGCCTAATAAGGTTAATACAAAGGGATGAAAACACCCACCTTGCCCTGTTCACACATATCCTGAGGACTCTTCAAGAAGAGAATCCGGAATGGTTTGACGCCGATATCAAGGCTGAACTTTTGTCTATGCTGAAAACTGCCGTGGATCATGAGATATCATGGGGAAAATATGTGACAAGAAACCAGATTCTAGGATTATCCGATTCCATCATTGAATCATATATCAAGTACCTCGGTAATCTCAGGGCAGAGGCCATTGGTCTTGGTTCACCTTACGGGAACATAAAGCATCCGATGCCATGGGTCGACACTTATGCAGCGATGAATTCCACAAAAACAGACTTTTTTGAGCGAAAGGTAACCAACTACCAGAAATTTGGCGGTTCTATGAAATTTGACAATCTGAAACCACCATCATAAAAACAAGTAATCTCAAAAAATAAATTTTTAAAATCATGCGATGAGGGTTGTTGATCTCATCAGGAAAACTCTTCCTTGACCCCAAGTATTTTTGATCTTAATGTCCTCAGTGAGAAAAGCAGTACTATCCCTCCAAGGAACGATAATAGAAACAGCAAAACACCACCAATTTTTACTGGTCCGTAATTAAATCTGGCTCCAAGTTTATATATAGCAAGGCAGACCATGACATATCCGATAAAAGCAAATATACCTCCGAGAATCAGGAGCGCCGCTCCACCTATAAGGGTAAGGTAATTCGAGAATAGATACGAAAGAGCAAAACCTGATGCTGAATAGCCATGGATAACACCGAGAGTCTCTAACGTGCCCGGTATCAGGATGATAAGACCAACAAACAGGAGATACGTGCCGGTTACACCTGTCTTGTATTCAGAATCTATGATCCTCATCATCGAGAAACCTTTCCGCATAAGGATGAACGCAACGATTGATATCGCAATCATTGCAATTAAAGTGTAAGAAAGAAGCGGTATCGACGATGCAAGCTTTGAGGAGTCAACAACGCCTGAGCTGTAATAAGGTGAAAACTTGTCAAAAAGAAGGTTAACCTGAAACGGTGAAACTACTATGTAAAGAATTTCCTCTACAATGAATAGCGGCATTGCATACCTGATAAAATCTATCCCTCTGCTAAATATTCCTCTTCTGTCAATCCTGATTCTTGATTCAGCTGTAACTGAACGCGGCAGGATTGCGGCGCATATTACGCAGTTTTCCAGCACATCTTCATTCAATGCACCGCATCTCTTGCACTCTCTAACCATACTGCCATTGAATACAAAACAATATATAATAATAATGATTTTCTTTTGAGCTCGAAATTCCAAAAAAATAGTCTAATTTTCGTTTAAAAGTAATATTGAAAATAGATTTCAATGAACGTCTAATTTTCAAGGCATTGATGGGTTTGTTACCTTTTTTTCACGAAGAAGAGGAATGCAGGGGATGGGATTTGAACCCACGTATCCCTACGGAACCAGACCCTCAATCTGGCGCCTTTGACCAATCTCGACAACCCCTGCTCTTGAACGGGTAATCAAAAAAACATATTTAATTTTGGCAAGGTTTTTGGATATCAGCTGAGCAAATGTAAATTCAGCTATGATCTTCATCATTCATAAAATTAAGACTTTTCAAACATGGTAATCAGATCGATGTAAAATATATGAATATCGCTGTCAAGACGAGTATCAGAGATATAACATAATCCATGATATTTGGTTTTATTCCTGAGATGATCCTACCCAGCGCCCTCTTGCTTAAAATAGTCACGATCATAAGGGAAAGTGCACTCGAAAGAATAAACACTATAATTATAAGCGAGAATTTAAGTGATCCCATTGCAAATGCGTAAACCATGAAGGGAATAATAGCAAAGTCCGGGAAGATACTGACGAGTAGAACTGAGTTCTCGTAAACTTCACTTTTGCCGGTTTCTTTCCTCTCTGAATATCCATTCAGTAAAAAATAGGCCGCTACCAGTAGGAGGGTAGTTTCAGTCGCAATAAATAAAGCATTACTGTAGAAAGATGACAGTACCAGACCTAATAGAACAACGAGGGCACCAACAGCAACCGAAATCCCTGCATGTCCGGCGCCCAGTAAAAAAGCAATTCTTGAAGTCCGGGATCGACTGTATTTCCTTGACACTGAAAGCGCCGCTAAAGGAGCCCAGTGATCTGGTGCAATCATATGCACAGAAGCAATAATAATTGAAATCGCGAGTATAAAGGTAAAAGTAATACTGTTTCCAGACACAATCAACTATCTATAATGCGCTTTAAATATGAATAACTTGTCTTATTGATCCTTATCTGCACAGATTTTCAGTTTAAAGTTTTAGGAGTATAACTGCCTTCAATTTCCAGAAGAGCGATTTTCTTTTCTATACCAGGACCATAGCCCCCCAGACCTCCGGATTTTCTGATTATCCTGTGACAGGGAATAATCAATGGGATTGGATTCTTTGCGCATGCATTTGCAACTGCCCTCACCGCTCGTGGTTTGCCAATCCTTTTGGCTATTTCGCTATAACTGACAGTCTGGCCGTATGGTACATCAAGCAGGGCAGACCAGACCTCCAGTTCAAATGGAGTTCCATCGACTTTAAGGTTGAATTTAACATCTTCACCGGAAATAAATGCTTCAATTCCTTTCTTCAGTTCCAAATTTCCACTTATCTCCACTTTTTCTGATCCAGGGAATTCTGATCTTATTCGATCCTTGAGGAAATCAACATCATCCGAAATATCAATCATACGGATAGCATGTTCCGTATAAGCAACAAGTAAGTTCCCGATAACAGACGGAAATACTGAAAAATAAATTCTTTTTTCGTAAACTGGATCAATGGAATCATTGACGATACGACTCTTTCCTCCCTCAACAGCCTTCAGGTTAAGTAATGAAGAATCATCAAGCATGTTTCATTCTCCTTATACTAGGATGTGCTGTAACATTAAAACAGTTACGTAGTTCTTCCAATCGTTCTTAGATCACAAGATTTTTCAATCATTTTTGGTTAGTTGCCAACTGCTATCTGTTCAATCGATTCCTTCACNNTCCTGTATAATTGCACCGTCGCTGCCGAAAGTATTTTTCCAGCCAAGGGAACTGAGCTTTTCTATCGACAGCTCAGCGACCTTTACATCGCCTTTCCATCCCCTACCACCTTCTCCACCCGTGAAGGCGTAGCTGACACCCTTTAGCCCAAGCCCTTCAGTTACATAATCAGCTATCTTCCTCACTGAAGTAGTACCAAAATTTCCAAGGTTCACAATGTCAGTTTTACCAAGTTTCTCATGCACATATATGATCGATTTTACGCAGTCCGAAACATGCATGTAAGACTTTCTCTGTGTGCCGTCTCCCAGTATTTCAAGTATCTTTCTATCCTTCCTCAACTTGTTTATGAAGTCATATATCACACCATGAGTAGAATTTTTTCCAACAATGTTAGCAAACCTGAAAATCGTTGACCTGAATGAATAATAATGCGAGTATGCTGTTATGAAGCCTTCCCCAGCCATCTTGGAAGCACCGTAACTTGAAATCGGCATATATGGTCCATAATTTTCAGGGGCCTNNATGGTCCATAATTTTCAGGGGTAGGCATTACCGATGCCTCTCCATACACCGTAGAACTTGACGCAAATGCAATTTCCTTTGTGTCTGTGAGCCTCATGAATTCAAGAACCTGGAGAGTGCCATTTGCATTCACATCGAAATCGAGTTTGGGATTAGACGATCCACCCCTGACATCAGAGTTTGCTGCGAGGTGTATGACAAGATCAAATCGGCCCAGTCTTTTGAGGTCTTCGGCATTCCTAATATCAGCCTTTTCGAACCTTACTTTCTTATCTTCAATAAGTGGCCGGATGAACCTGTCATCTACATTTGAAAAATTATCAATCCCTACTACTTCATTTTCATCCGACAGCAAATCTGTCATGTTCGAACCTATGAAACCTGCAGCACCAGTAATAAGGATCCTTTTTCCCCTCATGTTCTTCAAACCATAATCATGTTACCCCTAATCTGAATTTTGATCTAAAAATTAATGGAAACTAATATCTAAGGTAGGTAGTTTATTCAATTTAAACTCCTCTGCCACATCGATGAGTTCCGTATATGATCAGAGGCCGCAGCTTGTTTTCTGGGAAACAACAAAGGCATGCGAGCTTTCATGCATACACTGCCGGGCGGTTTCACAAAGCAAACCATCTCCCGAAGAGATGAGTCTCGATGATTCCTTGGAGTTCCTTTCGTCGCTTAAATCATTTGGTAATAGCCCTGTCCTGATCCTGACTGGTGGAAACGTCATGCTGCGAAATAATATCGGGGAAATTGTTGAATCCATAGGCACCAGCTCAATACCTGCAGCTGCAAGCCCGGCTGTCTCTGATTCTCTGACTCCCGAATCTGTCCAAAGAATGATTTCAGGTGGAATACATTCATTCTCAATAAGCCTGGACGGCAAAAAAGCCTTTCATGATATGGTGAGGGGATCTGGCTCCTATTTCAGAACAATTGATGCCGCAGATATGCTGAAGCAGAAGGAAGCGAGGCTGCAGATAAACACTCTTGTTACTGCCGACAACATATATGATCTGCCGTTTATACTGAAATGGTTAATTGAGAATGGAATCAAGGTATGGGAAATATTCTTTCTTGTCAGGACAGGAAGGGGGATAGACCTACAAGATCTCAATAAGAAAGAGTACGAGGGGGTGTGCATGTTTCTTGTCTTTGCGTCCGGGTACGGTATCAATATAAGAACTGTTGAAGGGCCGTATTTCAGGGTGCTGGCAAAGAGACANNAGACGGCATAATGGAAGATGCAAACCCGGTTTTTGAGAAGATGAGTAACATTGCCGAATCGATCATTGCATCTCCACGGGAAACGGATTATAAGATACCTGTCGCCGGAACATCTGACGGCAACGGGATAATATTTGTCGGGCATGATGGATCAGTATATCCGAGTGGTTTTCTGCCAATAAAAGTCGGTTCTATTCTGGAAAAGCCAATCAGTGAAATCTACAGGGAAAGCGACCTGCTCTTATCTCTAAGGAACCGAAAGAATCTGGCCGGAAAATGCGGGTCCTGCGAATACATGGAAGTTTGTGGGGGAAGCAGGGCAAGGGCTTTCTATTATACTGGATCTGTTCTTGGAGAAGATCCACTCTGTCCTCGTGTAATATGACATCTATATTTCAATCAAAGCACTCTGAAACGAAGTACCTGCATAATGCAAATTTATGCACTAATTTAGCAGCGAAAAGATTATAACGCCTCGGGATAATAAACATAAGTAATGTCGGTGATTAAAGGTATATTTGGTTCCATCAGGATCCTCTCTGCCTTTGTTCTAAACGGCATAGTACCGCTGTCCTTATTCTACCTCTCCGGCGCACTTAACCTGGTCGGAAGCGAATCCCAGATAATTTATCTAGTACCTGGATTTCTTGCAGGCGGACTGCTTTTTTCGATCATGGGCGCGTTAATTAGCAAAGTCAGGTGGTCTGCCCTTATTTCACTGGTTGCTGGCGCAGCACTAATCGCTTCATTGTTTGTTTTAGTGAACTTTGATAAGGTTCTTCTTCCTTTATCTGCATTTTCCTATGGTTTCATATCCGAGGCACCATGCATGTTCCTTCTTGCAATCTCCAGTAAGGAATATTTGGAAAATTTTTTCAGCAGACTGGTAGTGGTAAAGGCAACTTTGTTTGGATTTTCTCCGCTATTCCTGGCTCTTCTGTATGCAATAATTTACATTAAATCAGGTCAGGCACACCTTGTAAATTCACTCATTCCGGGCCAGGTCATATCCATTCTACTTCTGCTTGTTTCCATTCTGCTACCCGTTCAAGCACAAAGCAGGGGTGTGCCCAGCAATAATGCATGAGGTGATAAGACGCAGTCTCTGATTAAAAAAATTGCAATAATCCTGTCTGTTATTTTGTTACTTTCGACATTTCTAGTTCCAACAAGCGTTGCCGTAAGCGATCATAATTATCCCGTTTCCAGGACGCCAATTAAACACGTAATTGAAATAATGATGGAAAACCACAGTTTTGATAACCTATTTGGAACATATCCATCTGACAACCATTCATTGCAGGTGAGCCACCCACTGAATCTCAACAACCTGACTAATTCCTCGTTCATAGAAAGATTACCGGCTGGTACTTTCAGTACTCCGGACCCAGTGGAGGGATATACTGCATATCATCTTGATTGGAATCATGGCAAAATGAATGGATTCTTAAATGGATCAGGGAGGCAATCCCTGACAACCTTCACAGCAGACCAGATGGCGCCAGAATGGGATCTTGCAATGGAGTTCGCGATTGACGACATGGACTTCAGCATGCTTACTGAAACAACCCCTAACAGGCTTTACAGTCTTGCTGGATACTCTCCTGTAATGAACGACTGTGGACCACCACCATGTATTCCGTATGATGAGACTATAATGTCCGAGCTTGACAGCTATAATTTAAGCTGGGGTTATTTCGTTCAGAATGTTTCCGACGGGTATGCACCTGTCAACTTTGTCTCTGGCATCAATGACCATTCATCAAATATACAGGACTGGTCGTCATTCATACGTGATCTGGGGACTGGAAATCTTCCGAACGTTTCCTGGGTGATGCCTGTGGGCGGTGGCGCCTCTGATCTATATTCACAGGGCCCACCTAACAATGTTCTGTTCGGTGAAATGTGGATTATGTATCTTGTAAATGCTGTGATGAAAAGCAGATACTGGAACAGCACAGCAATATTCATAACTTACGACGAGGGCGGTGGTTATTACGATCAGGTTGCGCCCCCTGTCGTGGATGGAATCCAGCTGGGACTGAGAATTCCTTTCATCGCGATATCACCATATGCAAAAGAGAACTATGTTTCCAGTACTATTCTGGATCAGTCCTCGGTACTTGCATTCATTGACTATAACTGGAATATGCCAGCCCTTAACAGGTTTGTCTCGCTTTCAGGAATACCCGTTGACATGTTTGATTTCTCGCAGACTTATAAAAATGGCATTTTGATCCGGCAGCCAATAAGTCTGAGCGCGTATGGTTTGCCCGTGCCGGGAAATTATGTTTTTCCGTTCAATTCGTCAAAGTATTTCAATCTCTCTTATCTATTTCCAATTCCACTGGAATATCCGTTATCTGATCTGCCTTATGCAGAATATGGATCCAGCAATCTCACAATATCATCGTATTCTTCAGATCTCTACGTTTTGCATGATCATCCTTTCACCGTATTTTACCTGAGTGATACTATGATCTGGATCCTCCTTATTGCCTCGGTTCTCATTGCATATTTTCTTCCAGGGATACGTAAAAGGTCTGTCAAACATGAAAGGAAATAAGAGAGTATATGTGATTGCAAACCCAAATGCGGGTGAATTCAGTAAGGAGAGACTTGATTCCATAATGAAAGCATGTGACCAATTTTCTCCTGTTTCCATTATAACAAAGAGACAGGGGGAAGCAACTGAATTTGCTGCAGGAATTGATGATGGATCTTACATTATCGTAATTGGAGGAGACGGAACAATCAATGAGGTTATACAATCAACTGTCAACAGAGATATAACAATTATACCCGCAGGCGGCGGCACCGGTTCTGATCTGGCACGAACAACAGGCACTCTCAGTATACAGGAGATAGTTAATGGAATCCTGCACGACGAAACCGGCAGTATAGATGCAATGCTTCTCGAGTGCGGTGAGGGTAGGAGATACTTTGGGAATATAATTGAGATAGGTTTCGGCGCTGATGTTATGCGTAGGGTGAATCTGAAAAGAAAAACACTAATAAACCCCTTCATATCCGCTGTTATCCACGAATTATTTGGGCTCAAAAACTACGATCTGGAAATAGAATTTGATGGGGGAAATCTCGATGCTTCGACAGGTGAAGTGATCATCGCAAACTGCAGGTACTTCGGCTCAGGTATGCTGGCGTCAAAATTCTCCGATCCAGCGGATAGTTTATTGGATCTTCATTTAATAAGGAAGATCTCGCGTCTCAATATGATGAGAAAATTCAGTAAGCTTGGGGATGGATCCTATCTGGATCTAAAAGAAGTTACAAATCAATCATCTCCTTTTTTCAGGATAAAAGGGGACATTGCCCCCATTGAGGGCGATGGAGAGGTCTTCGGTTCCACTCCGTGCACAATCAATGCGGTTCCCAAGTCTCTTAAAATAATGATGTCCCAGACTTCGCAGGTAAGAAAAATATCAGCATAAACTCTTAAATAATGTTTTAGCGTTCTATTGTTATGCCGATTTTTCCGAGTGATGAATGGGTGAAGGAATATGTTGCAAAAATCAACACCAATGAAAAATACGCTGATGCTGCATCAGACTGGGAAGGAGATTTTCTTTTCATAATTGAGGATGATTCTTCTAAAAAACCGGTCGCGTCAATCTATCTGGATCTATACCACGGAAAATGCAGGGGTGGGAAGTTCCTTGATAAAAGCGAGGGAATGCAGGCAGCCTTTTCCTATATCGGACCCTACAGGAACTGGATCCGTCTTATTAAAAGAGAAATAGACCCGATTCAGGGCGTTCTGACCGGAAAGTTCAAGCTAAAGGGACCAATGATGAAGATAATGCGATATACAAGGGCTGCAAAGGAGCTTGTAAACACTGCTAACCAGGTTGAAACGGAATTCAAGTGATTAAATTGTGGTTTTTTAGAATACCTGAGATAGTCTATGGCGAAGATTCCTTATCATATCTTGAATCTACCAGACACAGGAGATTTCTCATAGTAACAGACAGGAATATCGCCAGGACCGATTTCCCGGACCTTGTTATGAATAATCTCCCCGATGCTTCAAGCTCAATGTTATTTTCAGATATAGGAGAGGAGCCAGCATTTGATGAAATGACAAAATCGATAGAAAGGATAAGGGAATTTGCTCCGGACTGCATAATAGCCCTCGGGGGAGGATCTGTTATGGATTCGGCAAAGGTAATTGCATTTACATATGCAAACCCTGCAAGACAGATATACGATCTCACTCCACTTGAGCATCTCGGGATAAGGGAAAAGGTATCGATAATCGCAATACCCACAACAAGCGGTACTGGATCGGAATGTTCATGGGCAGCAGTTGTTTCTGAAAGTGATGGCTTGACAAAGAGAAAGATGGAACTTGCATCCACTGAAATTCTACCTGAAACTGCAATACTGGATCCAGTATTTGTAAGATCACTGCCCCTCAAGCAGACAGTGTCCACCGCTGTTGATGCAATCGTACATGCAATAGAGGCATATACATCGCAGTGGAGGAATCCATATTCTGATGCAATGGCCATCAAGGCATTGCAGTTGATAACAGGTTCGATCAGATCGGTAATAAAAGATCCTTTAAACATTGAATTCAGGAACAATGTTCACATCGGCGCCTCAATGGCAGGCTCGGCTTTCTCAAATTCTCAGATAGGTCTTGCCCACGCCATGGGTCATGCACTCGGTTCATGTTTCAGAATTGCCCATGGATATGCTGTTGGTTTATATATTCCCGAAATCATAAAATACAACAGTGCTGCAGTTCCGGATCTTTACAGGGAGATCAGGAATGTATTTCCTGCGGATGCAAGGAAAAAGGATCTTTATGGCACGATCAGATATTTCTTTGAAGAGATAGGCCAGCCCCTGACCATAGGAGAATGCGGCATCGATGCATCAGCCTATGAAAGCAAGATGGAAACGCTTGTTAAACTTTCAATGGAATCAACAGGTTCACTGACAAATGCAAGGGAATCTGATTCCGATTCAATAAGAAGTATTATGCTCAAAGTGAGGGGAATATGAAAAGGTACAGCAGCTTTATCAACGGCGAATTTGTCAGCGGAGATAATTATGTCAAACTCAACAGACCCAATGACGGGCAACCTTTCGCATCCGTTTCATACGCCGATCAGGAGAGTGCAAGATATGCTATTGATTCAGCTTATGAAGCCTATGATAAATGGTCTTTTGTAAGACTACAAAAGAGAAAGCAGCTCTTACTCAGGTTATCAGATCTGATGCAGTCAAGATCTGAAGAATACGTATCCGTTGAAATGCAGAACACCGGAAAGACAGTCAGGCAGACAACATTCATGGATGTTCCACTTGCAATTGAACATGTCAAATACTTCGCGCTTGAGAAAGAATTTCATACATCAAGAAGGATAAAACACCCCGAATATCCAGATTCCAGCGGCACTATTCAGCATGTACCAATGGGTGTGGTGGCTGCAATTGCACCGTGGAATGTCCCACTTTTGATGGCAGTTTGGAAAATCGCCCCTGCGGTACTCGCCGGAAACACTGTTGTTCTCAAGACATCAAGATATACGCCGGCATCGGCACTTGAGATGGCAGAGGATATTTCACGCGCGGGTTTTCCGAAAGGCGTTATAAACATAATTCCAGGAAAGGGATCTGACATTGGAAAAGTTCTGACCAAAAGTGAGAAAGTTGGTATGATAAGTTTCACAGGCTCAACGGAAACTGGTAAGGAAATTATCCGGGACTCCTCGAACAGTATTAAAAAGATCTCGCTTGAACTGGGTGGAAAGTCGCCGAACATAGTTTTTGCAGACGCTGATCTTGAAAGTGCTGCTAAGGGCGTTATTTTTTCAATATTTCTTAATTCCGGTCAGCTTTGCGAGTCAGGCAGCCGTCTGATAGTCGATTCAGGGATCAGTGAATCCTTTGTCGGTAAACTGAAAGGGAAGATGCTCTCCCTGCGAGACGGTGATCCTGCGGAATTCACGACAGATATAAGCGCAATAACAACGTTAGAACAGAAACAGAAGATTGCGGAGATGGTCCAGGAATCAACCGATGCAGGCAGCCAGTTGCTCGCTGTTAAGGACATTGTGAACTCCCCGGGCGGAGGTATATATTATCCACCTACCATGCTGCAGACCGCACAGGGAAAAGCATCCACAATTGATGAGGAGATATTTGGTCCAGTACTATCAGTTGATACTTTCAGGAATGAAGATGAGGCAATTTTAAAAGCCAACAACACAAGATACGGTCTCGCCGCATCAGTCTGGTCTAACGATATCAGGATNNAGAGGGTCGCATCAGGCATAAAAGCAGGAACAGTCTGGATCAATCAGTACCATCTTCTTTCCGCAGCAGCTCCCAGAGGGGGATTCAAAGAAAGTGGAGTCGGTCGAGAGCTGGGACTTGAAGGTATACTCGAGACAACGCAGACAAGGCATGTTTTTATAAACGGGAGCAAAAGCGATTTAGATAATGTGGCCTATGGTCTCCTTTTGCCAGAGGATCAGGATTGAAGTGGCAAATGAAACAGATGCACGCAGGCCGAGTACCACCAAGATCGATCTGCTCAAAAGGGATGAGGTTCGAGATTTCCAGCTTCCAACCGGAATCCGAGAGATGATAAATGAAAAATTCAAAATTGATTCCTCTGAAGAAATAAGATCCTGTCTCGTGGACAGGGAGGAAATAGAACCTGACAACGAAATATTAAGGATATTGAAAGAGAATTTCTCGGGATATGAAATATCCTATGCATTTTCGGATCGATATCTGCATTCATTTGGAAGATCCAGCCCGGAAATACTCTCTCTGTTAAACGGTGGTAAATTGAAACCTTTTGCTGCTGTCCTGTATCCAGATTCCACCAATGTCCAAGATTTAATGCCACTTCTGAAAAAAAATAAAATAAAGGCCGCGGTCAGTGGTGGTGGAACTTCAGTAACAGCACCTTTTCTCTTCATGGATCTCACCGGGATAGTGTGCATTGACACCCTGCACCTGGATGAAATAGAAATAGGAAAAAATTATGTGAAGGCCGGTTCAGGAGTCAGAGGTATAGATCTCGAAAGCAAACTGAATAGCAGTGGCAGGACTTGCGGGCACTTTCCGGAATCCATGTTCCATTCCACTGTTGGTGGGTGGGTCTCGACAAAGTCGTCTGGCCAGGAATCTAATTTTTATGGCGACATCGAGGACATTCTGATCGGGGTGAGGATTGAAAGATCTGATGGTGAAATAAGTGATGGGGTTTATCCAAGAGAATCAGCTGGCATTGACGGAAAATCCATTGCAATAGGATCCGAAGGGAAGACGGGTCTTATAACTGAAGTTATTCTGAAAACCTTTAAAATTCCAGAAAACAGGTACTATGAATCAAGACTCTTCCACAGTTTCAAAGAGGGACTGGATTTTCTTGAAGATCAGAGCAAATATCCTGCAGTGATCAGACTTTCGGATGAAACTGAGACTGAATATCTTCTCCGGAGCACAGAGGATAGCCGGGGTAAAAGAATTCTTTTCAGTTATGCAAAAACTCGGGGTATGAAACTGCCTGGCTCATCACTGCTGATATTGGTGGGTAATGAGAAAATATCATTAAACGGTAAGGCGGGGATAAAACTTGGGTCCGCCATTTCACACATGTGGGAGCGAAACAGGTACGGCAGGCCTGAGATAGGTAACGCATTGTGGGGTNNCGGAGACATCATGCAGGTGGGAAGATGCCTATTCTCTCTATAAAGAAACAATAGGAACATTTCAAAGGGAGACCAGGTCCAAGAATATACATGGTGTAATAATGTGTCATGCCTCTCATATGTACCGTTTGGGTCCTGCCCTTTATTTCACCTTTATCACTGATGTAAAGGAATATGAAGATCTGCTTTCAATAAGGAATTCTATCTCAGAAACATTTTCCTCTTGCAATGGTGCAATTACTCATCACCACGGAATTGGTTCGCTTTTCATGCCAATGAACAACCCGATGAAGGCAAAAATAATGAACAATCTCATTGATCCAGTACTGTCAGGGTCTGAACATGATTGAGTTTTCAGCAAAAACCAGGGAAAAGGAACTACAGTCATCCAGTGGTCAAGCATTTGATGTACTGGTTATAGGAGGAGGAATTATAGGCGCGGGCGTTGCCAACACACTAAGTCAGGCTGGAATTTCAGTAATACTTGTCGAAATGGGAGATTTTGCATCAGGAACAAGTTCCGGATCGTCAAAGTTAATCCATGGTGGCCTGAGATATCTTGCGCAGGGGCGCTTCAGGCTTACAAGAAACCTGCTGAAGGAAAGAAATTACCTGATGAGGAAAACAGATCTTGTAAAACCGATTAATTTTGATATACTCATAGGTCCGGGTATGTTTGGAAGATTCGAAATAAGGATTGGACTCATGTTATACAGGATTCTCGGTGGTGGAAAGCATTCAGCGTATACTAAAAACAACGGCATTTTTCCGGATTCAGTCAAAGGTTATTACACCTATAAGGACTGCATAACAGATGATGCCCTGCTTACAGTATCAAATATCGTTTCTGCTCACATGAACGGTGCTGTCTGCCTCAACTACGTTAAATATACAGGTTCTTCTGTTATTAATGATGAAAATGTTGCCAAACTTAAGGACATGGTGTCCGGGAATTATATCACTATCAGGTACCGGGTCTTGGTTAACTGCGCCGGAGCATGGATAGATGATGTTTTAGGCCATGAAAAAATTGGCAACTTCAGGCTTTCTAAAGGGATACATCTCATTTACCCAAGGGAGGTTTACAGGAGGGAAAGCGCAGCAGTTGTAAAATCAAAGGTTGACGGGAGGCAGATGTTCATTATTCCTAGGGGACAAGTCGTCATTGTAGGGACAACCGATGATTTCGTGGACTCTCCTGATAATTGGAACATCACAGAATCTGAAAGAGATTACGTAATCAAAAGCCTATCCTTTATCTCAGCAGGAATAAGCAGGGAAAAAATAATTGGAGAATATTCCGGCATCAGAACGCTGCTTGGTAGTGGAAACAATCCAGGAAAGATGAGCAGGGATTTTTCTGTTTTAAGAAAGAATAATGTATTTACAGTTATAGGTGGCAAGGTAACCGATTACAGGAGGGTTTCCAGAAAGACGGCAATTCTTGTATCAAAATATCTTAAGAAGAAAAGAGTTTCCGGTGCACTGCCCAGGATAGATTACAAACCTGACCTTAATGACAGGGTTTCATCCGCTATTAAATATGAATGTGCAATATTCCCGGACGATGTCGTAAAGAGAAGGTCATCCGTTTATTATTTTGATCCTGAATCAACAAATCTTGTTAATGAGACTGCCTTAAAGTTGCTTAACCCAATCAGTGAATAGATTGTCAAGATGGCCAAAACAAGTATCTTGTCGCCAAATGTAAAGTGTTTTGAGTTTAAATGCCACAAATTGATGTACACGGGCACCGGAATTCACCTCTAATAACGGATTAAACTGAACTAATTATTATCCATGTGAACATCCAATAATTCAGTAAAAATGTTTAACCTATAATCCCTTCATTTTCTAAGAATCCATAAATCATGAGTTTAAATAACCGCCTGTATCTATATGTTTTAATGATTCAGCAGTCTTGCATGGCCAGGAGGTTCAGGCAAAAGGCAAATAGTTTTTTAGCCGGTAAATTGCCGGTTCCTTAAGAAAACACCTGTAAATTTCGCATTTGCAGGTTATCTTCCAAAGGATTCGAATAAGGTTATGGTTCAATTCACGGAGGCGCCGCTAGCGGAAACACTTATCTTTTGCTTCGAATTGGATATTATCATTACATCAAAGATTACTGCAAGAATGAATCCTATTGACATTAGATAAGAATTTATGTTGTTCTGGCCATCGAAAACAAAGAAAAGTCCATTAACACCGGCTAGAATGATGGATAGAAGAAGTGATATTGAAAGGATTGACATATTGAATCTTCCGCTGAATAAAGATACAAATAAAATACCTATTGAAGTCAGTCCTACTAAAATGCCTATCATCATATGTACCATTACAAACGCGAATCCAGAATATACGCCCATGAACCCCATCATTCCTAGAAATGATAGGGAATGCGGCAATGCCACGAAAAGATTTACATACATACCAACTAAGAACTGTATAACCAGAAATACCAGTTCAAATGAAGCCATCATAAAAACTGGTCTTAAGAAACCACTATCTTCAATGTTTCCAGTTTTCATGGAATTCACCAAATATTACCACAACCTGTATATTTTGTCCAATCCAGCCATCCAGTCGGAGGATAATAAACCTATGTCCTTTATCGCCATTTTACCTGCATCAGTTAGCACATAAACCTGTCTCACTCTCTGTCCTTGGCTCATTTCGTTTCGCTCAACATATCCATCCTTAACAAGTGAGTTAAGAGCAGGATAGATAGACCCGGCTGTTGGTCTCCAAAAGCCGTCGGTCCTCCTTGAAATCTCGTTCATTATTTCATAACCATGCATTGGTTTCTCCATTAGAATATTAAGGATTAGCGGCTTAAGGATTCCCGGTGGTATCAGATTGATCTTAAACGGGCCGCATCTACACATGCAATTTTTACCTTTCATTACAACCACAATCCAAATAATTGCATTTACTTCTGATCTATTTTGAACGGGATTCAATATCCGGTTTTATATTGAATCATAATGTAATTAAAATATTAGCTGGTAAAGAGATCACTCTTTACCAGAAGTGTCTTTTTGTGCGGTTTTTATGCGCTCCAGTTTCTTCTCGAGAAGAGTTATTTCAGCCTCAAGCTGATCCTTGTAATCCTCAAGTTCCTCAGAAACCGTCCCCTCATAATGGTGTCCTCTCATTCCATGTTTTCCAGATCCACATCCGCATCCACAGTTGTTCATTTTTTCCATTTTGATAACCTCAATTAGATATTGTAGGCACCTATATATAGGTGTCGATATATCGAGATCCAATCAACAAACAATTTATCATCACTATCAAAAAATGTATTATCTTAAAATAGATGTCAGATCATGCCTTTCCTGAGTTACTTCATTACACCCAAAGGTCTCGCAGAATACGGACCAGAAGATTTCGGGGCCGCCATTACAGCTGATAATGCCAAAGTAGTGGACGTAAGAACAAAAAGTGAATTCGCCCATGGGCATATCGATACTGCTGTCCACATTCCCTTATCAGATCTTAAAAACCAGATCAGTAATCTTGACAAAAATGGAAAATACTACCTTATCTGTGCTACGGGTCACAGAAGCAGAGCCGCTGCAACTATTTTATTAAAAAATGGCTTCACAAACGTATCGCATCTTAAAGGCGGAATGTTAGCCTGGAACAGAAATAACAAGATAAAACACTAATTTAATCTGAATCAGATATTAAAAATAAGAAATATTACCCTAAAAGACAGAACAGATTTTAATAAATTAAAATGTAAATGAAAAGATTAAACCGTTAAGGCTTAATCGTCAGAGTCCCCGCCAGCTCCGCCGCCAGGTGGGGTTGAAGGTCCCTTTGATGCCTTGGTTGCTATCACGTCATCTATTCTAAGTATCATCACGCCCGCTTCAGTTGCTGAATCTATGGCCTGGATTCCTACCCGGAGGGGCTCAATTACCCCAGCCTTTTCCATATCTTCAACGTTGCCTGTGAACACGTTTATCCCATGATACTTCTTGCCTTCTGCATGCAAACTTCTGATCTTGATAAGTATATCTATTGGATCAAGACCGGCATTCTCAGACAGTGCTCTGGGAATTTCCTCAAGTGCATTTGCAAATCTTTCTATTGCAAGCTGCTGCCTTCCACCGACTTTGGATGCATACTCTCTGAGCCTTNNATAGAGCCACCGCCTGATGTGTACTTACCATCCTCGACAGCTGCTGCAACAACATGGAGCGAGTCTGTAATTGAGCGGTCAATCTCGTCCACAACGTGCTCGGTTCCGCCCCGGACAAGTATGCTCACTGCTTTCGGGTTGTTGCATCCCGTTACAAAGGTCAGATAGTCATCGTCAATTTTCTTCTGTTCAACCAGAGATGCTTTGCCAAGATCAGAAGCACTGAGCTCGTCGATAGATGAAGCTATTGTGGCCCCTGTTGCCTTTGCGAGTTTCTCGATATCACTCTTCTTTACTCTCCTGACAGCATATATACCTTCTTTTGATAGGTAATGCTGGGCAAGATCGTCAATACCTTTCTGTGTGATAAGGACAGTAGCACCGGTCTTCTTGATCTTGTTAACCATGTCTCTTAGAATGTCCTCTTCCTGTGACAGGAATTTCTGTATCATGCATGGGATCATCGATCCTGATGTTTGTGTCAAACTCAGGCTTCTTGATCTCAAGTGCAGCGTTAAGAACTGCTATCTTTGCATTTTTCACGAAGTCTGGCATTCCAGGATGTACCTTTTCCTTGTCCACAATAATGCCTGAGATAAGCTCCGTATCCTCAATCTCCCCGCCCTTCTTCTTTACAATCTGAATGTTGTCAAAGTCCACCACATATCTTGAGTCTACTTTTTCAGCAACGCTTTTTATAACCTGGTAGGAGATAAGAGATAATTTCTCTTTGCTGCCAGATGCACTCTTACTGCTCAGTGCTGTTTCAGCCATCTTTCTCAGCAACTTCTCATCATCTATCGAGACCTTCTTCGCCATGTTTGACAGAACTTCCTTGGCCTTTTCAGCAGCCATTCTGTAACCCTCTGAAATAACTGTTGGGTGAACATTCTGTTTTATCAGTGCCTCAGCCTCATTTAGCAAGGCGCCAGCAATGATTACTGCCGTAGTCGTTCCATCTCCAACAAAGCTGTCCTGTGTTTTTGAAACCTCAACCATCATCTTGGCCGCAGGGTGCTCTACATCCATTTCCTTGAGTATTGTAACACCATCGTTTGTAATTACAATGTCACCAAGCGAGTCCACCATCATTTTGTCCATTCCCCTTGGACCCAGGGTAGACCTTACTGACTGTGCAATACCTCTTGCAGCCTCAATGTTATTTTGCATGGCATCTCTGCCTGATTCCCTCTTCGTTCCTTCTTTGAGTATGAATATTGGTTGTCCACCTATCATGTTAATCAACCAAGTAAAAATAAACTTCTATATAACCTTTGCTAATTTTATTTTGAATGTTATTTAACCCTTTAAATTCCATTAATGATTAAGTTTCCCAATAAGACAGATCATGAATAAAGCCATTACTGAGTCTTTCGAGAAGCACCTTTTAAAACAAGAATAAAACCTAATCAACGAGCCCAAATCAGTGATAGAACCTTGCCTTCCTGATGTAATAAAACTCAAATAATAGCGATATCCACAGCAAAATCGCCAGTGGAAACTCCCGTAATGCAAAAGCAGAAGATCCAGCCTGGACAATCAGCCCATATACGTCATGAGTTCTTCCATGGCGGATTCTTGATATCCACTCGTCCATCGTTAGACCGGATTGATAGTTGTCGTAGAGAAGATGCGACACAAGATCCACGAGAACACCAAAGCTCGCAAATGAACCCACCTCTATTCCAATGAAATCCAGGAGATTATTTCTATTGTATAAAATAAGAACAACGTATGTTGCGAATGAAAGCAGAGCAAAATAAACCCCTTTTGTCTTCCCTGCTAATACCAGATGCTGCCATTCCTTGAAAGTTATATTCTGGGCCATTCCTGATGTGCTAGCATTCCTCACATGATAATACGTTTTTCTGATGCCTGAAAATAATCAATATATGATACCTGAGCGCCTCTATGAAAGATTTTCATTTGAGATGATTAACATTCCGAGCCGAATTTACCGTCATAGATATACATTGACTTTGAAATCTCCTTTAATGCAGAATCCTTTCCAAGCCAACCTTTTACTTCAGTTTTCTTGTTTTCAAGAATTTTGTAAATCTCAAAAAAATTTGATATTTCCTTCGGGAGATGTTCCGGCAGGNNCCATGCCTATCGCTTTTGCTTCAACTATTATGCCGGGGTACGTCTGCTGTGACATAAGAAGTATTACGTCCATTGGGTCATTATCGAGATAATATGTCTGTGGGATTAGGCCGTATTCTGCGGGATACATTACTGAATGATGCAGAACCCTGTCCAGAACAATGCCCTGATGTTTTTTGCTGATCTCATATTTGCACTTGCTTCCTCTTGGCGTTTCAACTATCACGTTGAATACATCCGGACAATTTTCTCCTCTCGGTACGGTGTGCCACAAGCTACCGTTTTTTTCCATGGTACTTCATGGATTCTTCCTTAATTTATTCTCCGAAAAACTTTGAAAAAGTAGCAAAAATACCGATTGCATGCTTAAATATTTTCATTCAATCAGGAAACAAAGGTGAATTAAATAGATGGCAAAAATTGGAATAATCGGAGGGAGCGGGGTATATTCGCTGCTGGAAGATGCAAAATCTAAGACAGTGGAAACACCTTACGGTAAACCCTCTGCAGATATTGATATTGGTTTTATAGGAGATGAGGAGGTGGCATTTCTTTCCAGGCATGGAAAGAAACACACGATTCCACCGCACAAGGTAAATTACAGGGCAAATATCTGGGCACTGCATAGCTTAGGTGTTTCCAGGATAATAACGGCAAACGCAGTTGGTTCATTAAAGGAGGAATTTCCTCCTGGTATGATGTTTATACCCGATCAGTTCATTGATTTTACCAAACGAAGAGACCTCACATTCTATGACGGTCCAGATGTCTATCACATCTCTGCCGCCGACCCTTTCTGTCCCGAGATTAACGGAGTGATCAAAAATGTTTCAGAAAACCTTGGCTACAGTACGCATGCATCAGGCACTTATATCTGCATTGAAGGCCCAAGGTTCTCAACCCGTTCAGAATCGAATATGTTCAGGCAATTTGCGGACATAATCGGGATGACACTTGTTCCAGAAATAAATTTGGCTGACGAGCTTGCAATGTGCTATTCCACGATTGCAACAATAACTGATTACGATGTGTGGTCCGACAAGCCCGTTGAAACAAAAGAGGTTCTCAGGATACTTAAAGAAAACGAGGACAAATCTCTTAATATCATCAAGCAATGTATACCTAAGATTTCTGGGGAAAAGCATTGCAATTGTTCAGGAAGATTAGACGAAGCGAAAATCTGATTTAGGTGTAAATTTAATGAAATTAAAATTTTTAGGCGGAGCAGAAGAAGTAGGCAGACTGGCAATAAAGATGGACTTTGGAGGCGTAAAGGCCATGGTTGATTATGGTCTGATCCCAGAGAAACCTCCTGAATATCCGTTGCCACCAGAAAAGGTCGATGGCGTCTTTTTGACACATTCCCATCTGGATCACGCGGGTTCTTTACCAGTTTATTTCAACAAGTATGATGCGAATTTTTATGCGACGATAATGAGTGCGAACAGCATACGCCCTATGCTTGAGGATACAATAAAGATTGCAGATATTGAAGGATATACGAAGATGTTCAACAAGGATGACATTTCGCAGTTATATTCCATGCTCGCACCAATCAAGTATGGTGAAACAGATTCTCTCAAGGATCTTGATTTCACCGCACACAACGCCGGTCACATACCGGGATCGACAATGTGGAAGTTTACGAATTCTACCGATCTGCTCGTCACAGGAGATCTATACACAAGAGATACAAATCTGTTAACAGCTGCATCCCCGGTTCATGCAGAAAATCTGATTATAGAGAGCACATACGCAGGCAAGATACATGAGGATCGCCAGAAGGTTATAGACAGGCTGCGTTCACGCATAAAGGAGGTCGTAGGAAACGGCGGGAAGGTAATTCTCCCCACATTTGCTGTTGGCAGGACCCAGGAGCTGATAATGACAATAGCGGACATGGGCCTCAATATAGCTGTTGATGGAATGGGGAACACGATTACAAGTATTTACTTGCACACGCCAGGATTTTTCAGGTCACAGAATGAGTTCAGGAAGGCTGTAAAGAAGACAATGCATGTGAGAGGCCAGAGAGACAGGATGACTGCAATGGATGCTGATGTCATAATCACAACATCCGGTATGCTGGATGGCGGACCTGTTCTTGGATATATCAAGAATTCACTTGAGGATGACAAATCAGCAATTTTCATAACCGGATACCAGGTGGAAGGCACCAACGGAAGGAGCCTTATGGAAAATGGAACTCTTAACATAGATGGTTCGTCTGTCAGGCCAAAGATGAAGGTCGAGTTTTTTGACATGTCAGCGCACGCAGGTCACGACGAACTTATAAAATTTATCGACGGGGTAAATCCGAAACGTGTTATCCTATGCCACGGAGAAAACAGGGAAAAACTTCTGCCAGATCTGGCCAATTATGAGGTTATTTTGCCATATAACGGCAATGAGATAGAAATTAACTGATTTTTTTAGTGTCAGGCTGCAGAACTCCCATTTTTGCAGACACCCTCGCGTATACGAGAACAAGTGGTAGGGTGACAGCGGGAAGAATGCCAATAAATATCCAGGCAACATCATATCCGAACACAAGAACATAGGTGAAAGCTACAGTCACGGTGAAACCAAGCAGTATCTGGATGGAGTTGAAGAGCCCGGAATTGAGTGCAACAAACCTTCTATCCTTCTCAATGAATACGACTGTCGAATATTCCAGCGAAGATATCGAGACCGTGAACATGCCCACTACAAGCGCTGATACCCACATACCGGCGACGCCGAGGAACGGGATCCATATAACTGAAACACAGAGTGCGATCACCATCCAGACTGCATTTCGTATAAGATTCTCCTTCCTGATCCTGCCAGAGAAGAAGGAACCCAGAATGCCAAAAAATAGAACGCTGCTTCCAAGTGCTCCAGCGTAATACAGCGGGATTCCGCTGAACGTTGCATAATCCTTCAGGTATTCTGAATAAACATAGGTAGTTGACCAGAAGCCTGAAAATGCTATGGCCAGCAGCCAGATCAGAGGATTTTTTATTCGATTCCTCAAAGCTCCTTTCTCAAAATTACCGCTGATTGTGCCCTGATTTACGCCAAGAAAGAATATTAATGTAGTTACTGCGGTAATGGATGCCTGCAATTCCTCATTGAAATGAAGACCAAAAAATGAGGTAATCGGTNNCCGCCGCCAATATCGAATGCAGCATTGTAGTACCCCATATACTGTCCCAGCTTTTCAGGGTTAGAATCATTCAGAACTGAAACAGCAGATGAAAAGAAGAAAGCGGCTCCAAAACCACTGAGAAATCTCAGAAACAATAAAGCATCGAAATTACCTGCTATCACCTCAGCAAAGCCGGATGCCGACATAATCCCAAGCCCGAGCACACAGTTGTTCCTGGATCCCCATTTTGCGGCAATCAGACCTGCCGGCACCTGGAAGAGACCAGCACCGAGGAGAAAAAATGCAAAAACAAGTCCCGCCTTATCCACAGATACGTTGAATGCAGACGAAACCTGGTAAATGGCAGGGGCAAGGTTGTACCAGTTCATAGAATATACTAGCCTTGATGCCATCAATATGGGAATGGAGTGCCGTCGCACCATCATCTGATCTTAAGCGCGCATAAGTGAATAAGAATTTTGAGTATTATAATACGAATAATCAATAGACCAGAAGGGTCAAACTTCAAAACAAAATTGCATTAAAGTTTGTTTACAACACAAGGAAAAAATTAACCAAACTAATATATGGCTAAATGGAATTTAGCGGCTTGAATGACTAAAGAGGAGCAGATCCTTGAATGGCTAGGAAACGGAAAGCCCACAGGGAGAAAGCTCATAGACCTTAAATGGAAAATTTCCAGAAAGGGTGATTTTTATACGCTTGAAAATGAGAAGGTACCGTTCACACTGTTTCTTTATTTCATTGAGAACAAGATAGTTCAGGTGAAGCTTGATGCTGGAATTGAAACTGCAACTTCCCCAAGCAGAGAGCGTCTTGCCACATACAGAACTCTCCTTATAATGAATAGCCAGATCGCGCATGTTAAGTTCATGATCGAAGGAATAAACGAGAACGTGGTAGCACGTGTTGACATGGACATGCAGACAATTACGAAGACAGAACTGGACGAGGCACTTAATGCACTTCTCTCTTCCCTTTACATGATGGTAAGGGCACTCCATCTTGAAGAAGAATTCAACAAACAGATTGTTGACAGAATGCTGATGCTCGTGAGGGAAATGCAGGAAGAGGGGAAGTCGAAGATTGAAATAATTGACTTTTTAAAATCAAGGATGGGATTCAGAGAGGAAGACGCAAAGAGGATAGTTGAAGAATTCCTCTCAGAGGATCTGCGAGGCAATGAGAGATTATATGGTTAGGTGCAATGATGGTAGTTAAGATAGATAAGCTGGATGAAAACACCAAAAATGAGACGATTGTTGTTAAAATATTATCTCTCACTGAGAAGGAAACGAAGAGTGAGAAGGGAGAGGGCGTCTATCACTATGGCCTCATAGGTGACGAGACTGGAACAATGCCCTACACAGCATGGGCACTTCCGGCAACAATCAGGCAGGGCGATGTGGTAGAATTAAGGAATTTCTCTGTCAAGAAATACAACGATTCTCTCAGATTATACCTTGACACAAGAACTGATGTAATATTGAGGCCTGAAGACAAGATGGACGTAAAGAGGGTGTACAAAGAATACAAGATCAAGAACCTCACTCTTAAAGACCAGTATGTTACTGTATCAGGAAAGATAACGGACGTAATCGAGAAAAAATACGAAAAGGATGGCCAGCAGAAGGATGTTTCGTACTGCTCACTGGAGGATGACACCGGTTCGATCCGGCTTTCACTGTTCGAGGTTAAGATCAAACCGGATAAATTCTATAAACTGGAGGGGTTGAGGGTATCGGAATTCAAGGGCAGGCTAAGGCTTTCCGGCGGGGACAGGACAAAGATACTTGAAATAAAGGCATTTGAGATACCTGAAAGGAAAATCTTCAGTATCTTTGAAGTCACGGGGCCTGTGGATTCCATAACGCTGACAGGGTTTGTTGTTTACCTTGGCGAGAAGGGAGGTCTTGTGAGAAGATGTTCAGAGTGCAGGAAAAGCACCGACGACATAAAGTGTCCTGATCATCCAGATGCCGAGATGTTTCTTGATCTTTATGCCTATTTTACACTTGAGGATGGTACAGGGGATATCCCATGTACCGCAGGCCGAACCCCGCTTATGGATATTTTAAATATAAAGGATGAGGACCTGAACCTAACAAAACCAAAATACAGCAAGAATGACATAATAACCAAGATTGAGGAGGCATTAATGCCCGGCCCCCTCGTCTTTACAGGTGATGCATCTTCCGGATCAAATGGCATCTCATTCAGGGTCAGGAAGATACAGAAAATCAGTGAACCAGAATTGAGGCTTTACTCTCAGTTACCGGGGGACGAGATATTATGATGGCACGGAAACGCGAGAGCTCAAAATGGGTCTTCTCAAAGGAGCTTAAGGATACAACGTTTGTTGAGGAAATGCCTGAAAATGAAAGGGGAAAACCTTTTGTGGTAACGCCACTTGGAACCAGGATAAAGAGGATTCTCATTGCAGGGATAGTAACAGCGAAGAACAGCGAGGAAAATCTAACCAAGTTGACAGTAGCTGACAACCTTGGATCCTTTTATGTATCAGTTTTCAAGAATGAATACCAGCCAGGCCTGAAGGAAGAGGCAGATTCCCTTGAAATAAATGCAAAGGTAGTGATAATGGGGAGGGTCAACTCATTCAAGACAGAGGAGGGTGTGCTTTACCTAAACATAAACCCCGAGAAGATAATGCATGGCGATTCGTTGTCATTGGCATACTGGGCGGCAAGGGCAACATTTGTCGTCAGAAGAAAGATACTCGCTATTCAGGAAATGAAGAAGCTTGAATCTCCGGATAAACAGAAGATTACTGCCATGGGATATTCAGTGGAGGAAGCTGAATGTGCGCTAAGACACATAGATCATTACAAAACATACAATGTGACTGAAATGCTTGCAGCTGTGATGAGTTCGTCTAAAATGCCCTCTGATTCCCAGGAAGAATCAGGCAACAAAGAAAAGGTTATGATTTTCATAAAGACCCATTCAGATCCACAGAAGGGCTGCAGGTACGAGGACATAATAGCATACATGAAGGACAATGGCATGGAACAGGCAGATACAGATGAATTGCTTAATCAGCTGGGTGCGGATGGCGACATCTATGAGGTCTCCCTTAAGCGATATAAGGCTGTTTGATCCCCTGAAGCATTAGATTAAATCACGAAACAAATATCTGAATGCAGCCTCACTTAGAGATATCCTTTTAAGGTAATCGCCCTCACCGTATGTTTCTATTATATTCATGCATTCCTTTGCGAGTTTTCCACTTTCATCAAATTTATTCAAGTCCTTCCACCTTGGAAAGACCTCCCTTTCCTCCAGTGTGTTGTGATCAACAAGCAATCTGAAATAAAGTGGAATTCTGTCGTTATATGTCTTGATATTTCCTTCATCATACCACTTCTTTAGATTTGTAGCCAGGGTGTTTATCAATTTGTGGTCAGCTTTTATCTTCTCGATCTTTTCCGCATATTGTTTATGATCCTCCCATTGTGGTTCTATCAATTCTGGAAAGACTATTTTCTCCTCAACCTCGACATGAACATTCATTAAAAAACCATGAAACGAAGAGAATTCTTCATTTGATATCCCTGTAACCTGCTTCTCTTTCATACGCTTCATAGCAAGATGTTCAATCATAAGTATTTCAACAATGTCAGCCACATTAGTGAAGAGATTTAATGTGGATAACCTTTAGCAAATATAAAGAGGTTTTATGAAAATCTCTTCCGTGAATCAGTGAGTAGTGCCACGATGATTCGACTAATGTTGCTATATAAATAGTATCATTCTGATTATAACCAGTTATGCCCTAATATATTGTTTGTCGTATGAATTTAATGCTTTTGAAATAGAAGGAATGGTAAAAACAGTGAACTAGAAAAATAGAAAGACGATAACGATTAAAGCCCTTTTGTTCCTTATGCCCTTGGATATCATAGAACCACATCCTTTATGGCAAATTCATCCTCTGAAACAACCGGTTTCGTTAGCCCTGTTATCTCAACGGCTATGTTGGTGTAAAAAGTGAAATTGGAGTTTGGGAAATTAAACCATCCACAAATGAACATGCAACGGACAGAAAAGTTGTAAAGTGCATGGCTGCTACTTGAACTTTCATTTTTAAATTGCAAAGTACACTTATATGAACCGTTTTTTGATAAGCTTGGTGTGTATGGATCTGGGTATACCGGGCTACGGGATAGGGAGAGGTTGGATAGTTTACCTGTTTGGGAGAAGATAAAAAAGCCGTCAGTTACCTGAGTCCAGCAATTTAACCCTGGAGCGCTTAGATTCTGGGATATGACTAAACTCTTCGGATGCAGATTGGACGGAAGTGACCCTGAGACATTTAAAATTAAACCGAACCACGGGCGCTGCCCTTCGGTTGACTGGTAACACTCATATCCATGTATGGAAATAAGCAGGGTTGTATTCTGATATCCAGTCTCGTTTATTACAGCAGATGCGTTAACATACTGTGAAAAGAGTGGGCAGGTTTCATTGGCATGATTGTAAAAGTTCGCGTCCCATTGATAGTGTGTATAATCGTTGACAACAGATATTGTCGGTTCAGGTTGGGATGATAATTCGTAAAATGATACAGGAACCGCAACTATGATCACCGCAATGACCGCGAAAACAATCATCAGTTTGCTCTTCTTCTGGATCACTCAGTAATTATTTCACTATTGTATATAAAATGTATCAGGTTTTCATTTTATTCTCAAGAATGAAATACTTGGCCTATTCAAGAAGGCTCGCAAAACGATGGATGGGCATTCAAATCTATAAAAAAATACAATCTTTTTAGTTATCCCTGGAAATGCAAATAGATCACAATGACTAAATCTTTCTGGAAACACTCAACTTCATTGTATTTTATTCATGGGAAAATCCGTTTGTGCAGTATAATAATACTATTTTCCTCTATTTTTGCCACAATTCATTATGCGGAATTGGATAATCCTTCTCTATTCAGACTACTTCAGGATCAATTCTCTTGCAGCTTTAACGTCATCGAGCCTTCCAGATGCGGTGTTGATTGGCCTCTTTGAAATTGTTTCATGATCCTCTTTAAGGGACCTCTCAATTATATCTACAAATGCATCCAGGTCTCTCTTGGTAACTGTTTCTGTAGGTTCAATCATGAGAGCTTCCTTTACGATCAGCGGGAAATAGACAGTAGGTGCATGCATTCCAGAGTCAATTATGTATTTGGCTATATCCAGAGCTCTTACTCCTGTTTGCTCTGAAGAAAAGACCACCTCATGTTTCTTGAGACCATCGTGTGAGATTTTGAGCGATTTGGAAAGTTTCTTGGCGAGATAATTTGCATTTAACACTGCCCTGCTTGAATTCAACTTCAATCCATCTGCCCCATTTCTCTTTATGTATGACCATGCTCGAAGCAAAACTCCAAAGGAACCGTAGAAAGAAGCGATGTTCCCAAGTTTGCTATTTGAATAATCCATGTAATATCCTGCATTATTTTTCCTGACAATCGGAGGCGGAAGTAAATCTGCGAGATGTTTTTTCACAGCGACTGGCGCAGCACCGGGACCACCTCCACCATGAGGGGTGGCAAATGTCTTGTGAAGATTAAAATGAACTATGTCAAAACCCATAATTCCGGGCGATGTTATCCCGAGAATTGCATTCAGGTTTGCGCCATCATAATAAAGGAGAGCCCCCTTAGAGTGAACTATTTCAGCAATTTCCAGAATATCAGGATCGAATATGCCAAGTGTGTTAGGATTTGTGATCATGAAACCTGCAGTCTTTTCGGTTACGGCATATTTCAATGCATCTATGTCAACAGTTCCGTTTTTGTTTGAAGGTATTTCCACAACGTCAAAACCTCCCATTGCAGCAGACGCCGGGTTTGTTCCATGGGCGGAATCCGGGATCACAATCTCTCTTCTTGTGTCAAGTTCACCTTTAAGCTCGAAATACTTCCGTATTATCAGAACCCCCGTGAGCTCCCCCTGTGCTCCAGCTAGTGGCTGCAGAGAGACCTCATCCATATCAGATATTTCTTTAAGGTATTCCTGCAATTCATACATAACTGCAAGAGATCCCTGGACCGACCATTCCGGTCTGAGCGGATGAGTTTCAGAGAAAAGATGCATAGCAGCTATCTTATCAGCATATTTTGGGTTGAATTTCATGGTACACGATCCAAGTGGATAAAACCCAGTATCAACTGAATAATTCATCTCTGAAAGCCTGGTGTAATGTCTTACAACATCGTATTCCGGTATCATGGGAACAGATGGCTGGTCAATCCGCATGCTTTGTGGAATGATGGAATTGCTAAATTCTCCTGTGATTGTCTCAAACGTAGTTCGGCTCTGCATAGATTTGATATGCGGTTCATCATAAGTGGCCTGTTTGAAGCTCATCTGATCCCTCCAAGTGAATCCGAAAGTCTCTTAATGTCATCATCCGTGGTTTTTTCCGTGACTGAGAAGAAATAAATATGTTCATCTGTTTTTCGTGGAAATGCAAATAATGAACTTGCATCGATGCCTCCAAATATCTTATCATGTTTCAGCTTTTCCTGAAGTTTTTCGACCTCAATATCGATCCTTACTGGAACATCGGAAAAGCTCGTTCCAGTAAAAATGTCAGCATTAACATTCCCCAGCGAGGATAAAGATTTTTTCAGTTTAATGGAATTTTCAGCAGATGCCAAGGCGACCTTTCTCAGACCATCCGGTCCGATGATTGTAAGGTATGATACCGCTGCAACTGCCATAAGAGCCTGGTTTGTGCATATGTTACTGGTAGCTTTTGCCCTCCTGATATGCTGCTCTCTTGTCTGCAGTGTCATAACGTAGCCTGTGCGGCCATTTACGTCCGTTGTCTGGCCAATGATCCTGCCTGGAGCTTTTCTTGCAAGTTCCTTCCTGAAGGTAAATATGCCCAGGTAAGGTCCACCGAAGTTCTGGTGTATTCCAAGTTGCTGGCCCTCAGCAACTGCTATATCTGCACCATATGAACCAGGAGGTCTCACTGCCCCAAGGCTCACCGGATCCACATACGCAATCAGGAGAGCTCCATTCAGCAATTCCTTTACTTTTAAGACATTCTCGTCGATAATGCCGTAAGAATTAGGGTTTTCCACAACAACCGCAGAAACATCCTGGTTTATCTTGCTGGCAATATCGTTGAGATCTATCATTCCTGTCCTGTCATCCAGTTTGTAGGTTTGCAGAACCACATTCAGTCCGGAAGTATAGTTCTCGATTATTTTCATCTTATTTCTATAGATGTTTTCCGGAAGCAATATGACTCTCCTTTCATTCACACGGATAGCCATTCTTACAGCTTCACCAAGTGAAGTAGGCCCATCATACATCGAGGAATTCGTAACATCCATTCCAAAAAGATCTGAAATTATACTCTGGTATTCAAATAGTGACTGGAGCATTCCCTGCGAAATTTCCGCCTGATATGGTGTGTATGCAGTCAGGAATTCTGATCGTGACAGTATAGAATCCACGGATGAGGGTATTATTCTATCATAAACGCCGCATCCTAAAAAATTACTAAAATCCTCATAATTATTCTTTGATGCTAGAAAGCCAGCCTGCCTGATCAGATCATATTCAGAATGATGTGGATCCATCCGTAAATTGCCTTTTCTTATCTTTGCTGGAATGTCTGAGAAAAGATCTTCGAAATTCTTAAAACCAAGATAATCCAACATCGCAAAGTCGTCGTCCAAGTTTGCACCTCGCCAGATATCAATCATCTGGATATTTTAGTTTGCAAAGAATCCACTCAGGATATTTGAATGAATATGCTTATAAACACAACAAAAATTAGTATAATTTAAAAATTAAAAATAATTAGAATTAAGAATTTTCAAGTCAGTTACAAAGATTATTTGTATTTGACCTTGCTTGATGCTCTGAATACGAACTTCTTCTTAGACGGGACGTCGATTATTTTTCTGGTCTGTGGGTTTCTGGCCTTTCTTGCCTGTTGCGTCTTGCGCTCAAAAATTCCAAAACCCGCTAGGTTTATCTTGGAACCCCTGTTTGCCTCCGCAACTACGTTGTCTAGGAAAGTCTTAATGACGTTCCTGGCCTGTTTCTGCGTTGTTGACGTCTTCTTCGATACTGTCTTCGATAGTTCGCTTATTCCTACCATTTGGTACCTCCAGATGTATATATACAAATAAGTATTAAAATATTTTGATCCAGTTTTTAATACGACTGCTGTTAGATATCATTTATCAACATTCTAAAATTTGCATAAAAATAATAACATATAATAAAACACTGTAATTCCATATGGAAACAGCGGGAATCCATAATATATAGTTGATATTCTCCATATTGATTGAGGATTAAAAAAGCACCCTGAAATTTTGAATCATAAAAATGAAGCAGATCTATGTAGCATGCTTCATATTTCCCTTTGTAGTGGCAATTATGCTGAATGGCGATTAAATTCTGTCATCGGGTGAAGTTGACGAAAGCTTGTGCATGATCTATAATGATCGTTTTCCACTTTAGGTTCAATAAAAAGTTTATAAAGATAAAATTGTAAATACAACATGAAAATAAACCGCCGTGAAAATGATAGAAAATTGGTTCTCGGAGAGGTATTCAGACAATCTTCAGCTTTCCTTCAGGATTAAGGATCAGCTTCTTTCAGTCAAAACAGATTTTCAGAGGATTGATCTATTTGAGACCTACGACTTTGGCAAACTCCTGACGATAGATGGAACTGTTCAATTGACTGAATATGATGAATACATTTATCATGAAATGATAACCATGCTACCATTCTTCTCATTCAGGATAAAACCTGATTCCGCGTTAGTTATAGGAGGAGGTGATGGCGGAACTGCATCCTCGCTTCTCAAGCTTGGATTCAAGAAAGTGACAAACGTTGAAATTGATTCTCAGGTTGTTGACGTTTCAAAAGAATATTTTCCTGAAATCTCCTCTGCATTCAGTTCAGATAGATGCACCCTCATAATAGATGATGGGATCGAATATGTGAAAAAGACCAAGGAAAAATATGACATCATTATCGTTGACAGTACAGATCCGGAGGGACCTGCTGAGGGTCTCTTCAGCAAGAGTTTCTATTCATCCATCCATAAGGCGCTGAAGAAAGGTGGAGTTATGGTGACGCAATCAGGATCACCTTTTTACCAGCCAAAGGCACTGAAGCTTGCGACATCCGGCATAAGATCAGTATTTTCAGAAGTCCTGACATACTGTGCATTCATTCCTACTTACCCAAGCGGCTTCTGGTCGTTCACAATTGGATCTGATCTCCCGATTTCGAGAAAGGAGAAAATAAAGCGGGGAAAATATTTCAATGAGGAGATACTGAGAGGGGCATTCCTGCTTCCTGAGTTTGTTCGTAAAATAATGTCGTGAACTTATCCCTTATAGTTCCACTTTTCCTTTGCTTCCAGCAGCTTCTTCTCAAAGGTCGGACCCAGTTTATAGGCTAGTTCCTCAAGTTCCTTTATGTTTTTAATAAAACTCTGCTTGCTGCTCCCTGAAATGATTGAATTGAATTTTCTGGCGTTTGACACTGCTTTATAGTACATATATAAGAAGAAGACCAGCCCAATGAAGCTGACAGTGAATATCCAGTAAATCCATGGTCCGGCAGCGGCGAACGAAAGACCTGCGTTTATTAAATCCTTATTCCCGACGAGAAGATTGTTGAAAGCTATTACAAAAACAACAATAGATACTGCTGACAGGAATACGTAGAAGTAAGACTGTAATTCCTTAAATGATACATTCATCGCCTTACCCTGAAACAAAAATTCTATTTTAAACTATGTTGTTGCTTTGATAAAAATTAATCTGATCATTCTGCCTTAGATCATATCAGGACAGACTGTTATTATTCTTTAAAAATAATAAAGCATGTTTTATCGCCCTGCTCCGGTGTGAAAATTCATTTTTTTCGCTTATTTCCATATCAGCAAGCGTTTTGTTCAAGCCGTCAGGAATGAATATTGGATCAAACCCAAAGCCGTTTTCTCCGGAAGGAGTTTCCGCAATTGTCCCATTCAGGATCCCACCGAACTGCAATATTCTTCTATCAATACAGAGGGAAACAACAGTCTTGAAATACGCGCCTCTATCTTTCCCCACGAGAAGCTTAAGCAGGCCATCATTAAATATGGTCTTGCTTACAAACGATGAATACGGCCCGGGGAATCCTGACAGCGATCGAATATAGAGCCCGGTATCCTCAAGGAAGAAATCCCCATCTATTATTTCCTTCAATGCCATGGCGCTCTTATAGGATATGCTCTCAGTAAAATCTTCCTGTAATTCATCATATTTGAGTTTTAACCACTCTATCTGAATCCCGGCATTGTTGAAAACCTGACTGATCTCGTCAAATTTGTGTTTGTTACTCGTAACAAATTTCAAACGTATCTCCTCCTTGCATCTATTTTGTTCAGGTAATCAACCAGTTCTTTTCCCGCCGGGAAAAACAGGACATAATTTTTGACAAATCTATCCCACAGTCCATTCAATGAAGCATGCATGCCATAAAATGATTCACGGAGAAGAAATAGATCCTGGGATAGATCTTCCATCTCTGCATTCAATTTGCCCATGCTGGCGTCTATAATGCATATTTCATCCTTATCCATCAGCATTATATTTCCTGTTGTGAGGTCTCCATGTGAAATACCGGCAGCATGCATTTTTGCAACTGTTTTTGCAAGACTCTCAATTATTCTGTCATTGTTAACTTCACTGGATAATATATCTCGCAGGCTCTCACCACTTATTCTCTCCATTGTTATTTCCATATCTCTGAAATTAACCGAATAGATTATCGGTGTCCTTACAGAAGAGGAAAGCCTGATTTCAATTGCAGATTCATTTTTCATTCTTGCTGTCCTTAGAGATCGGTCAAGGTTTGGTTCCCTGTAGCCCTTCTTTGGCCTTTTTTTAATAACTGCATCTCTCGTAAGATATTTTCCCAAACTGATTACAGATTCTGCCCCCATCATTGTTACCTTGTTCCATGATGAATTTATCCATGGGGCCTCTACTTCGTCAATTCTGTATCTCTGTCTGATTCCAGTATCAAAAAGTTCATTTCTCATGCCACTTTTATAGAGAAGATATCCGGCCCTGGCGATCATTGCACCGTTGTCCATGCAGTACTTTGGTTCCGTCAGATAGACAGTGGTACCGGTTTCCTCGCCCATCATTTTAAACATTGACCTGAGACGTTTGTTCATTGCAACACCCCCTGCAAGCAGAATTTCTTTCTTGCCAAGATAATCAAGGGCGCGTTCCGTGATTTCAACAAGCATCGCGAACGCCGTTTCCTGAATGCTGAAANNCACCTCCCTGCCTGCACCCTTTGAAAGAGCATTTTTCGCTGCGGTATAGATACCTGAAAATGATGTGTTCATTCCTTTGACAGAATATGGAAGATCGATCAGTTTTTCTCCACTTAAGGCAAGTTGTTCAATGACAGGGCCACCCGGAAACGGAATGCCAATATCCCTGGCGAATTTATCTAGCATATTGCCCAGGCCGATATCTATTGTCTCACCGAAAACACGATATCTTCCTTCCAAGTGAGCAATTACCTGTGTATTGCCTCCGGACACATACAGCATAACAGGGTCATATGCGCCAGATACAAATCTGCCTATCTCTATGTGACCCATAGGATGATTTACACCTATTATTGGAATCGAATGTTTTATTGAAAGAGCTCTCGCTGCAGTCGCAACCACCCTGAGACTTGGTCCGAGTCCCGGACCCATTGAAAATGCTATAAGGTCAATATCCCTGATTGAGAGGGACGATTCCTTCATGGATCTGGATATAACGGAATGGGCATTTTCGGCAAGGAAGACCGCTGCCTCTTTTGGATGTATTCCGCCCTTTTCAGGTTTATAAGTTGCGGTGACGCTTGAGAGTATTTTATTTTCATCAACCAGTCCGGATCCGAAAGTATGTGCTGTGCCCTCAAGACCAAGTACGATCACAAACCTGAATAACTAACATTCTAAAACTCTTTTATATATTGTAGATCAGACTTTAAAATCTTTGAAAAATTACATGTCCCATCATATCTTATTAGGGAATCTATTTTATCAATAACTGATCTAACGTTTTGCATGCTGGACCACAATAAAATATATTCGATCATGCTAAATCGATATGGGGATCTTGGCTGGTGGCCTGCTGAAACAAGGGACGAAATCCTCATTGGAACGATCCTGACTCAAAACACAACATGGACCAATGTTACTAAATGTATTTCCGCACTCAAGGCAGAGCACTTTCTGACAATCATGGAAATAGCAAAATTGGATCAGACTAGGCTCGAGGAATTAATAAGAAGTTCTGGCTACTTCAGGCAAAAGGCATTCCGGTTGAAGTCAATATGTGCGAGAATAGTATCAGATTTTGGCGGAATTGAGTCTATGGATAATATGTCCACTGAGGAAATTTCAGATTATTTTTCCAGCCTCAAAGGGATAGGGAGAGAAACACTGGATTCAATCCTACTCTATGTTTTCAACAGGCCGGTCTTTGTAGTTGACGCATATACATTGCGGATACTTGAAAGGGTATATGGATCAAGGATCCATCCTGATAAAATCAGGGCAGGTGCCGTTCTAGATCTGAAAGCCAGTATAACAGATCTAAAAAATTATCATGCTGCATTCGTGGAAACCGGAAAGAACTATTGCAGAAAACAACCTAAATGTGTGGAGTGCCCTCTTTATAACGAATGCAATTACGCAATCGATTTAAGCTCTCCATAGCCGATCAAACGCCACCTGTTCATGATTCTCCTGCCAATCGCGACCCTGTCTCCGAGGTTGGCAGCAACAGGATACCTCAAGTTCACCTCTATGTCATCCTTTCTTGCCGACGAGACTACGGCAACTGTATTTGCTGTTCCAACGGTAAGCATGAGACTTTCCTTGCTCTTGATCGGTGTGATACTCTGTTCTTCAGCAAAGCCAACCACTCTCTTCAGCAAATGTGTTTCGACAACGGCATCAGTTATCATTGGAGGTGCTTTTCCAACGATGCCTATGATCTTGCCGGTAAACTGGTCATTCTTTGTGAGAAATGGGTCCAGCTTTGTTCCAACCGCTGCGAGCCCGCCAGGACGTATCCTGTCAAGTGAACTGTTTCCCGCTCTTAGTGAGACAACCTCTGTTATAATATTCTCCCAGGTCTGCTTGTTTCCCTTTGTTATCTGCAATCCTGGTGTGATTTCAATCTCCTGTCCAACAACGAGTTCCCCTCTCACGAGTGATCCACCCAGCACTCCACCAACAAGCCTTGCAGGGTCTGTCCCCGGTTTGTTGACATCGAAAGAACGGGCAACATACATCATTGGATCCACGCCTGGATCAAACTTCGGCGTGGGAATCCTTGTCTCAATCGCCTGAAGGAGCGCGTCTATGTTCACATTATGATACGCACTTACAGGTATTATGGGTGCATCCTCGGCAACGCTTCCCTTAAGGAACCTCTTGATCTCATCATAACTCTCCATTGCCCTTTCCCTTGTGACAAGGTCAATCTTATTCTGCGCCACCACGATATCCTTTATCCCCATTATCTCTAGTGCTGTAAGGTGCTCCCTTGTC
>DAQB01000134.1:0-15578 GCA_002502705.1 Thermoplasmatales archaeon UBA582
GGGACTTGAGCCAGGCGAGATAATTGCCATGGCACATGAATCAACGGCCCCTTCCATATCCAGTTTTCTTGCTAATGACTTCAGCAGGATAAGCAAAAATTCTGCAGAAGAAATCTGCACAATTGCTAATGTGGACAAGAATAAGAAACCGGCAGATCTGACTCTTAACGATGTAAAGAATATAAGATCCTCACTGGAAAAGATTAAGATCCTGCCCCCGTCCCCTGAATGCCTGTCACCGCTCGGGGAGGAGTTTATCAGAAAAGGATTGAGAAATATCTATGATGAACTTCACCCCGCATTTTATTCGAAACCGGTTATGCGTTCAGTTTCAACCTATAACGGGAATCCGTTTTCTGTTGAGGTTGGTCTTGTATATGGTGGTGATCTGCCTCAGGATGAACTCGTGAGAATAGTACGATATGCCAATAAGGTCCCACTTCTTTATCAACCTGGCGCTTGTGCCACAATAAAGGCGGTTTCTGAAATAGACTGGAGATCGTATGGGCTGGATCAGAGAAATGGAACTGGAGTTCCATTCGGTCCGATGATCCTTTTCATACATGTATTCGGAATCAGGATTCCATATACGTCAGAATCAAAGGAGGCAATTGCCACAGTTCAGGAAATATCAGAAGAGATTAAGGCTGCTCTCAAAACTGCTGCCAGAACTGTTAAAAGCTTCCTGAACAAGAGGGAGAAGAGGAAAAAGATAAGTGAAAAATTCAGGCTTGTCAGCACAATTATTCCTGAAATATCTGACAAGGCAAGTGCTATAACCGGTCTGGAGCGCGTTCCTATCGAACCGGTGCTGTCAAAGGTTGCGAATGTTGTCTTCATAAATGAAACCCTAGAGCAGAAGGAGGATGGAATCGATGTTAATCTTTCGGTTCATAATTTCACAGCTGTACCGAGAACGTTTGAAATAATTGCAGATCCGCCTATCGGCGATCTTGTTGGATCAGAGAAGGAGTTCAAGATAGATGGACTCAAGCCAGCTGAGAGAGCTGTATTCACATTCAGGGTCAAAATCGAAGCTGGCAGGTATCCCGGAACAGATTATTATTTCCGAGGTATAGATCCTGTATATGTGAATGGTGCTGAACCACTGCCGGGTGACTGGAATATCCAGAAAACCGATGTTGAGGAGGTGACTGAAGATGCCGAATGAGTCAACCCCTGCAACGGATAAGAGACTGATTGAACTTGCAAGATCCGTTTACGAATCGCTGAAATCCGGAGAGGTTCCGGAAATTATAATGCCGTCTAGAAACAGGGACAATATCGTCCTGGACCCAATGTATTCTGTCTGGCGATACGGTGAATCAAGGGTGACGAGAAGCGCCAAATATGTTGATGGNNGAATATATCCTTAAGTCACTATACATGATTGAATTCATTTTAGAGATGATAAAGGGATCTAAGACCTCTACACTCAGAGAGATGTACTACATATCAGAAGGCTGGAAAAACGGGAAATTTGGAACTCAGGACGAATCTGATATAATGGCCGAGGATCTTGAGGTAATAACATCACTGATGAGGGAAGATTTCCGTCTCCGTCCAGAAGAAAATGGCGCATCTGTCATTGGAAACCTCACAATAGAGGAAAAGAACAGGAAAGGGGAGTTCAAGAAGATAAACTGTAAGGATGATGTTGGCGAGGGTGGCTATAATATACCATACAATGTGGATCAGGAAAAGCTCAAGATAGATTCGTCAGATGCGGACTTTGTTCTTGCGATTGAAACCGGTGGTATGTTTGACAGACTGGTTGAGAACGGTTTCGACGAAAGGTTCCGGTCCATTTTAGTTCACCTGAAAGGGCAGCCGGCAAGGAGCACGAGAAGATTGCTTAAAAGGTTGAATGAGGAACAGCATCTTCCAGTATACGTTTTTACAGACGGCGATCCATGGTCTTTCAGGATATNNTCCGTTGCATATGGTGCCATCAAGACTGCCCACATACCCCAGCACCTTGCGGTTCCGACTGCACAGTTCATAGGTATCACTGCAAGCGACATAATGAACTATGATCTGCCCACGGATGTTCTCACAGACAAGGATCAACAGGCCCTGCAGGCAGAACTTAAAGATCCAAGGTTCATGAATGATTTCTGGAAATCCGAGATAGAAGCTATGCTCAAAATGAACAAGAAAGCAGAGCAGCAGGCACTGGCAAAATACGGTCTGGACTTTGTAACTGATAAGTATCTTCCGGACAAGCTCACGGGGACAGCAGATCCCGGTGATTAAAGAATGAAAGTATCGATTGCGCAAATGGTATCCTCGAGTGATGTTGACGAGAATATCCGTGCATCTATTAATTTAGCCGAAAGAGCTATATCTGAGGATTCAGATCTTATTGTTTATCCGGAATATGAGCTCTATCTGCCAGATTATTCTGATCGCGAAGGTGCTTTTAAGGCTGCAAAATTATTGCACGAGAGAATTTCATCCCTAGCCAAAAGCCTGAAGATTCCATCAATGATCAATTATCCTGAGTTATCTGGTAATTCAATTTACAATACATCATCACTTGTCAAAGACGGAAAGATAGTGTGGTCCTATCGCAAGACCCACCTGTTTGATGCGTTTGAATACAGCGAATCCAATATTTATGCAAGAGGAAATAACCTTCCATCTGTTTACTCATTTGGCAATGCATCCGTCTCATCGATTATCTGCTACGACCTAAGGTTTCCTGAGCTTGCCAGGATTATAGCTGGTAATGGCGCACAGATAATGATAGTTCAAGCAGGTTGGTTCAGAGGAGCGTTGAAAACAAATCAATGGAGGATACTTTTAAGAAGCAGGGCTATAGAAAACGGACTGTTTCTTCTGGGCTCAGCCCAGGGAGGACCTGAATTTACCGGACACTCAATTGTAGTTCATCCAAATGGTTCTGTCCTGGCAGAATGTGGAAAAGGTGAGCATCTCCTGAATTGCGAAATAGATATTTCTGAATCGTATGAATATAGAAACAAATCGCATGTGTTATCCGCAAGAAGAACGGATATTTATGAAGTTAAAGAGAAGCAATAGCTTTCAGTACTTTTAGCATTTCATCCGGATCTTCAAGCCTGTATTTTGCCGCTGTCTCTTCTTTCCCGACTTTGATTGTAATATCCTCAGGATATTCCAGGAAAGCGTCCTCATCTGTCTTATCATCGCCTGCAATCAGCAGCGGTCTGTCGTCGGCATGCTTCCTTATGGCTATTCCTTTATCTATTCCTGGTATTCTGAGTTCCACAATCCTCTTCCCATTATACACAGGCATCCCTGTCCTTTTGGATATAAGTTCAACTTCAGAGAGGAGAGCAGGAAGTGACCCCTGGTCCATGAGCCCATAGTGGAAGAGAAAATTTCCATCCTTGTTGTATAATCTGAGCCCAGGGTACCTGGAAAGCATATCGGGACCTGATTTTTCGATTTGATTGCAGATATTTCTGTATTTTCTGAAATCGGGGACGTTATATTTTATTCCATCATGGGTTGATTCGACAGCCCCATGTAATGCGATGAAATTGTATTCCCTTCCAAGAAAAGATATGATCTCTTTCAGGGACCTCCCTGTGACTATCCACATTTCATATTTTAATTTCAAGGCATTGAGGGCTGTGAAGACATCCGCGCCAGGAACAGCATCTTCCGGATTCATTCTTATTGATACAAGGGTACCGTCGTAGTCAAGGAAAAGAATCGGTTTTTTGTCCATAATCTTCCTGAAAGCATCAATTATCAACGAGCCCTGATGTTGAAAACGTATCACCCACCCATCTTTTTGTGATCTCCTTCTCGATTCTACCCAACCACCATGCAACGTTCTTCTTCGATACCGTTGCCTTGAGGTCAGCCAGCCTTCTCTTTCTCTCTTCCTGGTCCATAAATAAAGCGGCATAGATATTATCGGCCATTTCCACGATATTATAAGGATTCACGAGTAGTGCGCTCTGCAGATCATAACTTGAGCCTGCAAATCTTGAAAGAACCAGAACTCCATCCCTTGAAGCCGCGACAAATTCCTTTGAAACAAGATTTAGACCGTCCATCAGGGGGGTTATCAGTGCTACTTCGGCATTTCTGTAATTCGCCTTTAGGGCGGCATCTGAAACCTTACGGTACATATAGACTATCGGCATCCAGTCGATGTTGCCATACTTTCCATTCACCCTGCCGATATTCATTTCAAGATCGCGCTTCATTGCGACATAATCGCTTACCGTGGTCCTGGATGGTGTTACCATCATAATGTAACTGAACTTACCCTCGAGTTCCGGGTGCTTATGTAGCAGCAGGTCAATAGCCAGTATCCGATTTTTCAATCCCTTTGTGTAATCCAGGCGATCTACCGAGAATATGATCTTCCTGTTGTCTTTTTGCTTCCTTGGCTTCTCATCTTTGCCCACAGACGAATAATACTGATCATCTATGCCAAGCGGAATTGCTACCACCCGACTCTTGATGTTTGAAGCTGAACCAAATATCTGTTCCTGTGTTTCGATAAAGTTCCTCGTGTAAAGATCTGTGTGGAAACTTATCAGATCACTGCTGGATAGTGATTCCTGTATTTCAGCAGACTCAGGAAGGATTGCAAAGAATTCCCCTGCAACCCAGGGGATGTGCCATGTTGTGGTAACAAATGCCTCAGGTCTAGCCTTTTTAATCATGCCGGGCACAAGGGATAACTGATAGTCATGAACCCAGATGATATTGGATGGTTCATAATATTTCAGAATGGTCTCCGCGAATTTTTTATTGACTGAATAATAGTCGTGGTACGATCTGTTGTCGGTCTTGATCTTGTCCCTGAAATAGTGAAACAGCGGCCATAGGGTTCCGTTGCTGTAATCATCATAGAATCCGCGTTTCTCATTTTTCCCGAGTGTTATTCTTGCTATCTTATATCCATCATAATCCTCGAAAGAATGCTCATGATCAAGGGTGCCGTCGCCCCAGCATACCCATATTCCGCCCGAAGTTTGCATGAGCCGTTTCAGGCCTGTCGCAACGCCGCCAATGTTCTGTCTGATAACATCCTTCCCCTCTATCCTGTCGTGTGAAAATGGGGATCTGGCCGTTGCAATTATATACTTCATGCTTTTGTATTGTCAGATCGTATTTAATTTGTCACCCTTGTCGCTTAATGGTTTACCAGACATATAAGCTATAGATCTTATGCTTGAGGTTATAATATAGTCCTGATAACAATGAAGATAACAGACAATATAACATTGATTGTAACAGTCGCATTGGTTGTTGCGGCTGGAATGGGTATAGGCTTTATGGTAACAAACAGTGCGGCGAACAACCATCCATCCGGGAGTTCCTCTGCATACGATCTGAATCTGGTAATTACTACGAATAATTTCTTCAATAATGCAACCGGGGATCAACCTGCTTTCTATGTTCTTGGAAGTAATGGTCTAGTTTCATCGGCAAACATAAGTATTCCTGCATTCACACAGATCGATCTGACGATATTCAACTATGATAATGGAAATGGAAGTCTATATTCCCCACAATACGCAAATGTGACCGGAACTGTTGGGAACACTGAAACATATTTCAATAACACTTTGATGAATTCAACAGATGCAACCAGCAGTATCAACATAAACGGTTCAATAACAACTCATAATGTCAACCCTGCCCTTATAGCACATACGTTTACTATATTGAATTCACAGGGCGGAACTATCGTTAATATACCCGTGCCAGTCAACAGTATAGTCCATGCTGTGTTTTATATAAACCAGACTGGGTCATTTACATGGCAGTGTGAAGTAAGCTGCGGTTCCGGGCCAACTGGATGGGACGGCGCTATGGCAACACCCGGATGGATGACCGGTTTTGTCAACGTGACACTCTAATTTTCCAAATATTTTTTACTTATACAGGGATGACTGTCTATGCAAAGAAACAAGATATCGGTTATAGGTGCAGGTAATGTTGGTGCTTCTGTGGCGCAGGCTCTGGCTGTAGAGAAGCTTGGGGACATTTTCCTCTTTGATGTGGTAGATGGAATTCCGGAAGGAAAAGCACTGGATATACAGGAAGGCGCTCCCCACTGGGGTTTTGATCTGCAAATAAAAGGATTCACGACAACAAATCCCAAGGTCTATGAAAACCTGAAGGGATCAGATGTTGTTGTTATAACAGCAGGTCTTGCAAGAAAGCCAGGGATGTCAAGGGATGATCTTTTAGCCAAGAACGTTGAAATATTGTCATCAGTGAGCAAGAGTATTAAGGATTACTGTCCGGATGCGAGGATAGTTGTGGTCACAAATACGGCCGATGTTATGGCTTATGCAGTACAGAAAGTCACCGGCATAAAGCCAGAGAGGATAATAGGTCTCGGAGGATCTTTGGACAGTTCCAGGTTCAGGACATTTCTGTCGATGGAACTTGGTGTCTCTGTCAAGGATATCAATGCATTCGTCATTGGTGGTCACGGAGACGACATGGTGCCTTTTATCAGATACTCAAGCGCTGGCGGGATTCCAATTGAAAGACTGCTATCTAAGGAAAAGATTGATGCCATTGTTAAGAGAACCAGATTTGGCGGAGGGGAGATTGTTGACCTCCTGAAAAGTGGTTCAGCTTATTACGCTCCTGCAATCTCCATTACGGCAATGGTAAGATCAATATTGCACGATGAGAAACGCATTATACCGAGCGCCGCTTATCTCACTGGGAAGCATGCTGAGTATTATGGTGCTTCTGGAATATTCATAGGCCTGCCAATAAAGATCGGTTCTAACGGTGTAGAAGAAATATATGATATCGATTTCAAGCCCGATGAACTTGAGCTCTGGAAGAAAACAGTTGCAAGCGTGAAATCAGGATGTGCAAAGGTTGATGAATTTTTGAAAGGCGCCAGATAATATTATAATTTCAGATTATTTCATTTTTCCATAAATTTCTTATAAAAATCAGGATAATATTCATATTCTATTCTATCAGGTATTCCAGCCTCGACAAAACCCCTAAGCCTGATGTGGCATGAGTCGCATTTCCCGCATGCCTTTTTCCCTCCCCTGTAGCAGGAGGTGGTAAGCTCAATTGGAACTTGAAGATTCACAGCCAGTCTTACTATTTCTGGCTTCGACATGTTTTGAAGCGGAACCTTGATATCGAACCCTTTCTCAATACCAATCTTTGTACCTGATGATAGAGACCTGATCATTGAAGAATAAAATTCAGGTCTGCAGTCAGGATAGCCTGAATAATCGATTGCATTGGCGCCTATGAACAGACTGTTAGATCCGATCGTTTCAGCAAACGAGGCTGCTATGGATAAGAATATGATGTTTCTTCCTGGAACATATGTTACTGGGATGGTTCCATCATCAGAATGATCTGGTACTTCGATGTTTGATGTAAGGGCACTTCCACCAATTTGCCTCAGGTCAATCTTGAATATTTTCTGCGTGACAGCAGCTTTTTTTGCTATTAATTTACTTGCTTCTATTTCCCGGGAATGCCGTTGCCCGTAATCGAAGGTGAATGCAGTTATATCATAGCCCTGATCTATGGCATAATACAGTACTGTGGTGGAGTCAAGACCCCCGGATAGTAGAGAAACAGCTTTCCTATTCATTCAAAACACGCGAACTGCATGCTCCCTGCCCGGGACCCTCGTAAAGGCAAATCTCTATTGTATGTATGTTTTTATTGCCCTGGAGTTTTTCAGTAAGTCGATCAAGAAGGAAAAGGGACATCTGTTCTGATGACGTCACTTCAGAGTCAACAAAGAAAACGTCATGCTCAGGAAAACTGTATTGTTTATCTGAGTATTCCACTATAATCTGGCCATTTTCTTTTCTGTGTTTAACGAACTTCTGCTTTTCAGGGACCAGCACCTTGTGGTCCATTGGATATATGACCTCCCTCGCATGTGACTTAAGGACATCAAAATCTATTATGAATCCGCCTGAATCTTTCCCATTCAATTCTATATCAATACAATAATCGTGTCCATGCAACCTTGAGCACCTGTCATGTGATGGGATGAAGTGGGCAGCTGAAAACCTGAGCCCGGTATCCCACCCATACACCTTTAAATTCATATTTCACAGATAGCAACTTGTTATATTTATTTGATTAGAGATGCATTCATTCTGGTTAACTGCTATAAAGGTTTTATTTTTAATTACGATTACACCTAAACACAATGCGTAACGTCTACTTCACTTTTGGTATAATTTTCCTTGTAATTTCAGTATATATCTTTTTTCTATCCGGATTTACAAAAACCTCTTACATAATAATAGGTGCGATAACACTGGTGGTAGCCCTGTATCTTATAGCCCAGGATGTAAGGGCCATGAGGGCAGGCAAGAATATAACCAGTATGACTTATAGTAGTATTGTGGAACAGGGGTTGAAAAAGATACAGAATGGAAATACCCTGATCACGAAAGAGGATTTTATTTCAAAAATGGAAAAGATAAAGAATGTCCTTTCAGAGCAGCAGTTTGTACCTGTAGTTGGCTATGACTCTGTTTACCTGCAGTACAACAATGAAACAGGCGCAAACAGAGCCCTTGAAGAAGTCAGGAGTAATGGCCTTGATGCTGATCTAATTCAGGATAAATCAACCTGGAGCGTCAGGATACATTTTTAGTTTTGTCGATAGAGGTCTGTAATAAATCTATAATTGCAGAAATATAGAACGAATATCTGGCGATATGGAGTTTTTTAAATTAATCCTTTACGACCAATTTATCCCCAAGGGCTGCCTTTAGTGTACTTAAATAACTATTAAAAATATCATCAGGCAATTTTCCCCTGCCCTGATAGTTACTATGCACTAAATGAAATTTCATCTTTCCTTTTGCCGTTTCAAATTCAACATGCGGCAGGGAAAAAGCATTTCCCGATGCCAGCTCGACACTCTTAATATCTGTATATTCTATGACAGAATATTCAGGCGGGTTTTCATGGATGTGTTTGTCTATATTCTTTTCTATTTCTTGACCTCTTGAAATGCATTCAAATGTCAGCATTTCAACTTCCTCTTTTGTGGTTTTATAACTTGATATATACCCATCAGCAGGAAGAAGCCTGTTAGGGTTCGCCATCTGAGCCATGAAAAGATCACTGCGTTTTTCCTTTCCAGTCATTACCAGAAATTGGTACATTTCGTTATCAGATAATATAAGATGATATGTCGTATTCCAAATGGCGGCATTGTCTATTGATCCAATAATATTCACCATATATATGGAACGTTCAAATGTATAAAAACTCTGAGACAAAAATACTTGATTTTTAATATCATAAATTTGAGAAATAAATTTTCGTTTCCCCAACTTGAGATAAACTCGCAAAGACGATGCAATTCTATTGAGTTTGTTTTCAATAACATCAAGAAATAGGTCTTTTTGAAAGTTGCTAAAATAAAAGTTCGACCGAAGTCAAGCTGCTGTTTTACTCAATAATGTATTCTCACATTTAATATATATTACTGCCATTCCAGTGAGCCAATCGATATTTGGCAAGGGCACGTGGCCTAGCATGGATAGGGCAATAGCCTCCTAAGCTATAGATCAGGGGTCCAAATCCCCTCGTGCCCGTATTGAAAATAAGTGTTGCGCTAGAAATATTCTGGCGTTTCTTTGTTTTCTCAAAAATTGATTATGTCCCTAAATTTAGGTACGATTTTTCTAATTGAGTTAAAAAATTAAAGTTTAAGAGGCTCAGAATATCTTCTGTGCCTCGTATACTTCATATTTTGTCGGGGGGTTAACCTGCTTTACTAGGGAAAGCAGCGCATCTCTGCTTGGCGCTTCCCAGTTGCAAATTGCCCTATCCTTGTTAGCGAGGACCTGGACTGATATCAACTTAAAGCCCTCAGGCAACTTCTTGTTTTTCTCCATATCGATTATGCTACCTACCACTTTAAAAGCTTCGTCCTTGTGTTTTTCTTTCCACTCATGTTCTATTATTAGGTTTACCATTTTACGTTTCACCTGAATTACATATCCAAAAGATTAATATAGCATTAAAGCCGTTCATGACCGGTATCTATGGAAGAAATAAAGCTTAAATTGAGGCACGATCTCCCGTTTAACAACATATCGCGTGATTTTCCAGGCGCGAAAATATTCAGGTGGTGCAATTCATATGTGGATTATTTGGAATTCGCAGAACGTGGACTGGATAAAAATGGAATCAGGAAAGAGGTTGAAAAATTTGCAGAAGGAATTGGTAGCAGGATCGTCTTCTCTTCAGAAAAGAAAGACTACCTGACTTTGATGATAGTTTGCAAATGCAGTCTTGGTAATTCAACACTCAGAATGGCAGAATCTATGGACTGTATTGTTGAAACGCCAGTAATTTATGAGGATAATTATGAATATCTCAAGGTCATTTCAGTCAGAAACAGCTATTTCAAAAATTTTTACAATAGACTTTCCACATTTTCAAAAATTGAAATTTTAAACAAGTCTGCGATTCACTCTGAGGACCTCCGAAACACCTGGACAATTTCACTTTCGGAACTGTTTCACAATCTATCACAAAAACAGATAAATTTGGCATCAGATGCTGTTTCAAAAGGTTATTTTGATATTCCAAAGAAGGTCAGCATTGAAGAACTTGCAGAAAGTAACTCCATCAGTAAGTCAACTATGCAGGAGCACCTCAGCAAGGCCGAATCCAAGATCTTCAGATCCATTGAATCCTATCTGAGATTATATGAGACGTATCTTGAAGCACAGGAAAAAGCAAGTTACAATATATAATAATATCAATGATTGCATTTTTCTGTTCGTTAATTTGTGCTTAATTGAAACAGTCTAACCTATCTGATGCTTGTCATAACCCTATCAATTGGTAATAAATGTTTTGATAGATGCATAATTATCGCATTTAATGCAGTTTATTAATTGGCCTGAAATTATTCCCAATGTCAAAAAATGAACTGCTCAAAGAAGTTCAGGAGATAATGAAATACAGTGGAAGTAAGCTACCAGATCAATTCAGAGCTTTCGGTGATTTGAACCGGTCTGTTTTAGCGGACGGAAAATTATCCCATAAAACCAAGGAGATAATAGCAGTGGCACTTTCTCTCGCAAGTTCCTGCGAGTGGTGTATTACGTATCATACAGTAGAGGCTAGAAAGAGTGGCGCGAGTGATGATGAGATTCTTGAATCGGCTTTCATTGCTGTACTGATGGCGGGATCCCCGGCTCTGATGCATATGAATATTCTTAAGGAAGCTCTTGAGGAAAAAAAATAACTCTGATCACACAATCTCGTACAACGGGTGAAAGTTTGAGTGGTGATTTGTCAGAATATAAATTTGAAAGAGTTATCTCTGATTCAGTCGATAAAGTTTTTTCAAGATTGTCTCAGAGGTTGAAGGATTCAGGATACGTCATCCTGTCAATCGTTGATGTTAGAGAGACCTTGAGTAATTCAGGCCTGGACAAAAATTTCAAACCATTCTATATACTCGATGTATGCAAACCAAAAGCTGCGCATCTGTTGATAGGATCAAATGACGAATACGGACTGCTTCTGCCATGCAAAATCATGCTTACCTCTAAGAATTCCGGTACCGTAGTAGAGATGCTTAAAGTCTCGGAATTAGCTTCCAGATATCTAAATGAAAATCGCGAAATGGCGGCCCAATTTGAGAAGGAACTCATATCTGCCATTAATTCAATATAGTTGTTTGATTCAGTGGACTTTTGCGTTTAATTGCGGCAAGATATGATCATGGATAAAGATAGAACCTATTATTTACCTCCAACATTAGGAATAAATAATATCACAATCAGCGCAATATGGTCTCAAACAATGAGAAATAATCTGGGCTTTAAAGTTACGGATTTCTTATCGCACGGTTTATTCTCCTTATTGATAGCGATTTTAGTGGATAAAAAATATGCGGTGAAAATGTATGTGCATGGAGGCTGCATATAGTTGTCTGGCGAATTTGATAAACTATCTGCTGATGAAGTAATTAAAGAATTGAAAACTGACCTCAATGGTCTCTCTGAGGAAGAAGTAAATGCAAGGAGGGCAAAGTATGGTCCTAACTCAATTACGGAGATTCGTGAAAATCCATTCCTGAAGTTATTGAAAAAATTTTCAGCACCTATCCCGTGGATGCTGGAGATAACAGCAATAATAACCTTTGTTCTCGGGAAGTATCTTGATTCATACATTATAATATCACTGCTTGTTTTCAATGGCCTTATAAGCTATATCCAGGAGCTTAAAGCCACAGATGCTGTAGCAATGTTAAGCAGCAAAATCAGAGTCAATGCCAGGGTATGCAGGAACGCAGTGTGGAAACAGATAAGTGCCTCTGACCTGGTTCCAGGTGATATAATACATATTAGAATGGGTGACATTGTACCGGCTGATCTGAAGGTTATTTCAGGGATTATTGATGTTGATCAGTCATCCCTTACAGGGGAATCAAGACCGGTTAGACTGGAAAACAATAAAAATGTGTATTCGGGATCGATTGTCAAGAAAGGAGAAGCAACGTGTGTAGTCACAGCAACCGGCGGATCAACCTTTTTTGGTAAAACAACGGAACTCGTTCAAATCGCGAAAGCAAGTTCTCATCTTGAAACTCTGATTCTGAGTATTATCAGATATCTGGTGGTCATTGATACAATCCTTGTTGTTTCACTTGTCATCTTCACGATTGCCGTTGGAATACCTATCACAGAAACAATACCATTTGCTCTAGTTGTGCTGATTGCATCTATACCGGTTGCATTACCTGCAACATTCACAATAGCAAGTGCATATGGCGCAATCGATCTTTCTCAAAAAGGCGCTCTGGTAACCAGGCTGACAGCAATTGAGGATGCAGCTTCCATGGATGTAATCTGTTTTGATAAAACCGGTACACTGACGCAAAATAAGCTGACCGTNNTTATTTCTGCCGCTTTTCTTGCTTCTGACGAGTCCAGTCAGGATTCAATTGACCTTGCTGTGATCAGATATGCCCGCTCTGCCGGAGTAAATCCTGACAGGTCTTCTGTTAAAAAGTTTGTGCCATTTGATCCCGGGATCAAGAGGACAGAGGCGATAATAGGCAATGGTATAGAAGAAACAAAACTGGTAAAAGGGGCCCCCCAGGTCGTCCTTAAACTTTGTGAAGGGGTCGATTATGATGCCCAGATGAACAGGGTCATTGAACTTGCAAAACGCGGATATAGAACAATTGCCGCTGCAAAGTGTAACTCATCTTCTTCCTCATTTTTAGGGCTTATACCACTTGTTGATGCACCGAGGGAAGATTCGAATGAACTGGTATTGCACCTGAAGGATTTGGGCATATCCACGAAGATGGTGACTGGTGATTCCACGGCAATAGCGCAGGAGATAGCAAAAAAGGTTGGTATAGGTGAAAGAATTTGCAAAGCCAAAGACGTTATTTCCGGAAGAAGCGATGTTGAATCCTGTGATGTATTTGCAGAGGTATTTCCAGAGGATAAATACGATATTGTCAAACTGCTTCAGCAGCGTGGTCACATAACCGGAATGACGGGTGACGGAGTAAACGATGCACCCGCTCTGAAACAGGCTGAAGTTGGGATTGCAGTTTCCTCCGGGACAGACGTGGCAAAGGCATCTGCAAGTATTGTGCTAACGCATGAAGGATTAAGAGATGTTGTAAGCGCTGTAGAGGACGGAAGAAAAATCTACCAGAGGATGCTTACATACACGCTTAACAAGATCGTAAAAACAATTCAGGTCGCAATATTCCTGACTGTTTCATTTTTCATAATAAGATATTTTGTGACAACTCCATTCGATATAATATTGCTTCTTTTCGCGAATGACTTTGTCACTATGTCTATTGCCACAGATAATGTCCGGTATTCCAATTCACCCGAAAAATGGAACGTAAAATCTCTTGTTGGTTCCTCAGGAAGCCTTGCATTTTTCGTCATAGTCGAATCTTTTCTTGTTCTCCTTGCTGGATCCATGCTGAAACTCCACCAGGCACAGATGAACACATTCATATTTGATATGCTCGTTTTTTCAGGCCTTTTTACTGTTTTCATCGTGCGCGAAAGAGGAAGATTCTGGCATTCAAGACCAAGCAAATGGATGCTTGCAGCCACAGCAGGAGACATACTCGTAATAAGTGTGCTCTCGATATTTGGTATACTAATTCCTTCGATACCTGCAATTTATGTTTTGATAGTGCTGGCAATTACGTTGCTGTCGATGGTTGTCATAGACGAGTTCAAGAGTTTTATTTTCAGGCATTATAATATATAGGGCTGCCAGTTTAACAGAAAGGTGAATCAAACTAAAGACAACAACCGACAGCGCACTAATATTCTATTATAATACAGAAAGCATCTCATTCTTGATGTTCATGACCAGGGATTATCTAACTACGAGAACCGACACAGGCGAATTTGCTGAAACGCGTTCCGAAACAGATCCAAAGAATATCCCCTTAGCAAATCCATGTTTTCTTGTTCCCATGATGACGAGACCTGCATTGTATTCCTGTATTGCATCAAGGATTACTGTAACTGGATCGCCCACCCTGACTGAACCATGTACTTTCGAGATACCTATATTCTTGAGTCTGGAAACTGTTCTCTCAACCCTTTCCCTTGTGCTTTTGATTACAGTTTCAGTATTTTCCATAACTATCTCAGATGAACCGACAGCATCACCAATTGGGACAAACGGTTCACGAACTGCATGAATTATGTAGATTGTAGAATCCAGACTTCTTAGAACAAGGGCCGCAGCGAAATCTATTGCCTTATCTGACTCCTCTGAGAAATCAGTGGCCACAATTATAACCTTTAATTTTTCACTTATGTCCATAGAAAACACCTTTCCGCTTATATCAGACTATTATTTCATAGATAAATAATATGGTTGCTTAGTTATAAGGTACAATCTCATCCTAGTTAATATATTGACTGTATATATCGGGAAAATTCTTTGCCAGGTAAATATTCAATGTTAGAACGTCGACGTATTCAGAGCCAAAGAAAAACAACGTGTATTTCTTGAATTTAAAAATTGCCGATTCAAGGAAGGATGAACTTATTCCAGTTGCGTTGTGGATCCTCTGAACCTGCAAACATGCATCCTGGATCGTAATATCCGGATCAAGACCTGAAGCTGAGTCATTCCTTGGATGGAAGAAACCGCTATAGTTGAATTCCTGTGAAATAAGTGAAGACCCAATGGTATGATTATCAAAAGAGATCAGTGAACCGTTAGACTGGTAGGGCAGGGCCAGTTGACCTATACCAGTTATCACACCGGGAAAGATAAGACCGCAGACAATTAATGAAACAAGAGCAAGCCTGATTGATACTGCTATTTTTTTTGTTGGAATTATAAAACACCTCCTAAAAACGTTATAATTATGGCAATTGCCTTAATGCCAATGAATGGCAGGATAACTCCACCCATACCAAATATCATTACATTCTTAATGAAAATCCTCATGGTACTTTGTGGCCTGAATTCGGCCCCCCTCAAAGCAAGCGGAATGAGTGCGGGAATAACAAGTGCGTTGAAGATAAGAGCAGATATTACCGCAACATGCGGCGAGAGAT
>DAQB01000134.1:15607-40424 GCA_002502705.1 Thermoplasmatales archaeon UBA582
ATGACAAAGTATTTCGCGATGTCGTTTGATATGCTGAACGTTGTCACTGCTCCTCGTGTCATCAGTATCTGTTTTCCCATCATCACGACATCGATAATTTTTGCAGGATTGGATTCAAGATCTACCATGTTGGCGGCCTCCTTGGCTGGCTCGGTGCCTGATGCCATGGCCATGCCAACATCTGCGGCTGCGAGTGCAGGAGCATCATTCGTTCCATCGCCGATCATGGCAACGATTCTTCCGCTTGCCTGTTCTTTCTTAACCATNNTGAGACAACCTCATCAATTCCTACCTCCTTTGATATTGTTTCAGCTGTCACTGGTTGATCTCCTGTTATCATTACAGTTTTTATGCCAAGATCCTTTATGGCCCTTATCTTTTCCCTTATCCCAGGCTTCACCTCATCCTTCAGTTTTATCAGCCCAATTATCTCGTCTCCCTCTGCGATGGCCATAACAGTATCGCCACTTTTAGATGCATTCTCAACTATTGAATCATAATTAAGTGGAGGGTTTGCCGCTACTGATTTAATAGCATCAGGGGCGCCCTTAACTATCTCAATTTCATCCGAAGAATCTTCATGGCTGTATTTTCTTCGAACCCTTCTTCGCTGTAGAATTCCTTTTCCACCCTTGGGTAGGACAAAATCATTGGCGTCATCAATACTTATCCCGCTTTTTCTGGTGCTAGCACTGAACTCCTGGTATTTCGCCCTGTCTATAATTGCGAATTCATGCGGAACGTAACCCTTGGAATATGCCAGTTCAACTATACTCTTTCCTTCCGGTGTATCATCATTCCAGGATGACATGAAAGCTGACTCACCAACGTCTCTTTCAGATCTTTTACCAAGCGGTATGAACTCAACTGCTGTCCTGAAACCCTTAGTTATGGTGCCTGTCTTATCAAGAAGAAGCGAATCCGTATCTCCAGCTGCTTCAATTGCCTTGCCGGATTTGATTATAACCCTGTTCGCTGACATCCGGTTTATTCCAGATATTCCTATCGCTGGGAGAAGTGCTCCTATCGTCGTCGGCAAAAGTGAAACATAAAGTGCAATCAGCACGGATAGATCTACCCCAAGATTCAGCGAAACTCCGAGCAATAATATTGAAAGTATAATTATCGTGAATATTGCAGTGAAACCAGCGAGGAGAACTGACACTGCGACCTCATTTGGCGTCTTGGGTCTTTCCGAGGATTCGACAAGTTTTATAAGTTTACTCAGAAATGTTTCGTTGGGATCGACCGATACCCTAGCAACAAGACTGTCCGTCGTAACGACAGAACCGCCAAGCAGTGTTGAACCAACCGATTTCCGAACGTCTATGGATTCGCCCGTAAGGAGGGATTCGTCCACCATCGCAATTCCTTCAAGGACCTCAGAGTCTATGGGCACACGCTCACCCTTGTCTATCTTAATGATATCGCCTTTTTTCAGCTGTTTTGATGTGACCTCTATGTAATCGCGACCATCCGCGGAGACAACTTTTCTGGCCGGCACCTCCTTTTCTATCTTACGCAGGGTTGAGGCAGTGTTCCTTATCTGCGCCTCAGCGATCGAATCAGAGAGCGTGCTGAACCAGACCGTTATGATTAAAATGACTGCAACTGTTAAATAAAAACCCCTTTCAGTTGCAGACGAAACCTTTGGTATCAGGGTGGGATCTATAAACATTATCGCTACAATAAAGAATGTGATCTCTACTATGAACATTACAGGATTTTTATATAGTATCCCAGGGTTCAATCTCCTGAATGAATCCCTGATTACTGAAGCCCAGTTCAACTTGTTCGCACTTTCCTGATAAATTTGATCTCTTTCTTCAGAATCCATTCTTGAATCCCTCCAGGTATGAAAGAATGGGGCCTATCGCAAGAAACGGAAAGAATGTCAATACTGCCAGGATAAAAATGCTAACTACGAGAATAACTGCAAATGTAAGGCTGTCAGTACGAAGAGCCTGAGATGCCGCCCTTTTTCTCTGGACCATGCTGCCTGCGATCGCAAGCATTATTATCATTGGAATGAACCTGNNCAACCTGCCAAGCCATATGACTATCCCTGTACTTATGTTGAAGAAAGCGTTGTTTGCAGCTGAACCAAGGAAGTCAGATCCATTATTTGCAGCAGACGACGTGAATTCGTAAAACACTTGGGTGAAGCTCAAAGAATTTGTTCCAAGGCCAATTGCCCTTTGAGCACCTATTACAAATGTAATCACTGTAGGAACAAGTATTATGATTGGGTGACTCAGAAAGGCAATAACAGCAAGCTTCACATCCCTGGCATTTATTTTGCTGCCAAGATATTCGGGGGTTCTGCCAGCCATAAGACCAACGATGAAAACAGTCATAATTATATACATCAAAAGATACATTGAGCCAACTCCCACTGCTCCTGGAGTTGACTGAATTATCATTCCGAAGAAAGCAGATAGTACGATCAATGGATTGAAAGCTGCAAGGCTGGCATTTACTGAACCTGTTGAAAATGCAGTCGTTGTGACAGTCCAGAAGATTGAGGAAGTTGATCCAAACCTCACCTCCATGCCTGCACCAATAGATGAAACGGGGATGAATGCAATAATCATATCAATAAAGTAAAGACCGTAAGCTGCAACTAACAGTGTTCTGCCCTCGCGCATATTCTCAACATACCTGCCAAAGAGGAATGGAAAACTTGTAGGTATCAGCATCATCAAGACCATTTCAAAAAAATCCGTGATCTGGTTTGGATTTGTCAGCGGATTGGCCGCATTTGCTCCAAAATATCCCCCACCATCTGTGCCTATCTGCATTATTGATGCCATTGATGCTATCGGGCCTGTCTTGACGATCTCAGTCCCTGCTACTTCTAGTGTACTGAAAACATGATAGCCACTCAAGGACTGCGGTACCCCGAAAAATATGAGTACTATTGATGCTACGAACGTGAGAGGAAGAAGCACCCTTGTTAGGGATCTGACATAATCAACATAGAAATTACCCAGACCCTTTGTTTTTCCAGCAAATCCCCTAAAAACAGCAACCCCAACGCTCATACCAGTCGCAGCAGAAGTGAACTGAAGAAATCCGAGAGCTGCCATCTGTGAGAGATAGCTCATTGAACTCCCGCCATTGTAATGCTGAAGATTGGTGTTTGAAGAAAACGATAACGCAGTATTGAAGGAAAGTGTCCATGATATTCCGGGAAAGTGCATTGGATTCAAAGGAAGGGAACCCTGGAAAATAAGTATAATAAAAGAAATTGACGCTTCAACGCCGTTTAACATTATAAGTGCTTTGAAATATGATTTCCACCCCATTTCCTCGTATGGATCGATGCCTGAAATCCTGTAGATTATTTTTTCTAGTGGTTCGAAAAATCTGTCAAGGCGAGTCTTTTTTACAGAATAAACAGAAAACATGTACTTTGCCAGAAACCATGCTGATACCAGTACTGAAGACCAGATCACCACGATTACGAATGTAGCTTCGAGAGTTAACATGAAACGCCCCTCTGTAAATAGGTATTAGATCCTTTAAACCATGGATTAATAAGAAACCTTTCTGGATTCAGAATGCGAATCAATAATCTTAAGTGATAAAATTCAGGCAGAATGTCGCCTCCAGCAGTAATCTATTGCGTCTTTGGAGAGACGAGAGTCCTGTGGGACTTCAAAACAATGGAACTGACCGTGCTCTTTATGCCCTTGATCTTCATTATTTTATTTTTGAGCAGGTCTCGGAGCTCCTCGATGTCACTGGCATTCACAAGAATTACGATGTCGAACTCGCCAGTAACCTCATAGATCTCGGTAACATTTTTATACTCTTTCAGGGAGTTGACAACGTCATCTACATATGGAGAATCCACGAATAGATCAATAAAAGCTAAAATAGGATCTCCCAATTTTAACACTCCTTATTTTTAGGGGATATTAGAATGAAATATAAAAACCTGCATAGATTATTTGAACAAAGAATTTAAGCCATGTTTGCATGGTTTTTTATGGAAAAGGGTCTTGAGATTTCTTTCCAGCTAAAGAGTGGTCTGGAAAGCATAGAGATAGTTGAGGCGCTGGCTAATATCATCGGAAATAGGTACAAGAGTTCTCTGGTTTCTGACTGGAGGATCTTCCACGTTACACTGGGCAACGAGAAGTTTTTCAAGGTACTCTATACTGGAAACAGGATAGGAAAGATCCACCGACACAATGAAAAGGAGATAAGAGAAGCATTCGATACACTTTCGAAGAGCACATATCAGGACCTGATGCAACAATATTCAAAGGTTAAGAGTAATCCCAATTTTGAAACCAGGCCGATAAAGGAATTGAAAGAGGAATATGACCTGTGGGATGATAAATTATGGCAGTATATATGAATCTGGATTATTCACCAGATATACTTTCCCTCAGTACAGATGTTACATAACCCTTGACCTGATCAAATGATAGTTTCGGTGGCATCGGTTTTTCATCTGGATCAACTATTACCTCAAGTACTCCTGGTGACTGAACGGAAAGAAATTCATCAATAGCCGCATCGAGGTCCGAGATTTTTTCCACCCTGCGGCCATATATGCCTATCGCCTGTGCAAGTTTTGAAAAGTCTGGATTCAACAGATCCACTCCCCATTCCGGGTACCCCATAACCTCCTGCTCAAATTTAATCATGCCAAGTATAGAATTGTTGAAAACTACAATCTTGACATTTCTTTTGTATTTTCTTGCAGTAATGAGCTCTGACATGGTCATCGCAAAACTTCCGTCTCCGACCATTGCGACAACAGGCCTGTCAGATGCAAATGAAGCACCAACCGCTGCAGGTATGCCTGCCCCCATTGTGCCGAGCCATGGAGAAAACAGGAAAAGTTTTCCTGTATCCGTCCTGAAATTACGTACACCCCAGACAGTTACATTTCCGGTATCAACAACCACGATTGAATTCTTCGCGACTTTCTTTGAAAGCCTAGCGGCGACTACTTCAGGACGCATTGGCTCTCGCTTATCATTCTCAGCTTTCTCCAGTTCTGAAACCCAGGATTCCTTGTCCTTAACAAGGGTCTGGTAAAATTTGGTCTTTTTTTCTTCCGGTTTGACAGATTTCAGGAAATCTGAAACCCTGCAGAGACACTGGATAGAAGTGTTATAACGCTTACTGAGATTCTCTGGATTTGTGTCAACCTGTATAATCTTAATATCTTTACGTATGAATGCCGTGTAGGGAAATGAAGTCCCGAGCAGGATCAAAAGATCTGCGCTCTTCATTGCATTTATCGATGCCTTGGATCCAAGAAGACCGAGCCCCCCCAGAACCTTGGGATCAAAATCGCTGTAAATGCCCTTCGCATTCACTGCGTAGATAACAGGTGCGCCTATCCTTTCGGCCAGGGATATCACATCAGAACCATGGCCAATCGTACCTCTGCCCGCCAGAATAAGTGGGTTTTTACTCGCATTAATTGCTTCAGTCGATTCGGCAGGATCAAAATTGTATGATATTTCGGGGTATTTTCCTATCGTTTTCAAATTATTGGATTCTGCAGGCATTCTTAATACATCCACAGGAAGGGTTATGTGGGCAACACCACCCTTTATCTTTGCCGAATGGCAGGCCATCGATACAATATATTGCGTGCTATTAGGGTTCAGTATCTGCTTGTTAAAGATTGAAACGTCGTCGAACAATTTGTTAAGGTCGACTTCCTGAAAATAATCATGGCCTATCAGATCGGTTTCAACCTGGCANNATCCATCTTCGCCTCATATAATCCATTAAGAAGGTGAATAGAACCAGGTCCTGAGGTACCCATGCAAGCAACAGGCCTGCCAGTAACTTTCGCTTCAAACGCCGCTTCCATAGCAGATCCCTCTTCATGTCTTCCCTGGACGTAATGGATATTCTTGTTTCTCCTGATTGCATCAACCAGCGGATCTATTGAGTCGCCGGGAATTCCGTAGATCCTTTCAACACCACTTGCAACTAGCGTTTCTATTATAACATCTGCTACAGTACTTCCCATAAACGAAAATCCCACATGGTTAAAAAATATGATTGATTTATCTATCGAAGACTTAAAACCTCGATTTTTGTTGGATCTGCAGTTTGAATTCTAAGTTCCTCTTTGCCCTCTATTATTGAACCTTCTTTGTATTTAAGCATGTCAGGAAGGATGAAACCGCTGCCTGTTGTGACCCTTACGATCGACTCCTTTCCTACCTTCAATACACAGGTTTCATCTGCCTTTATAAAGTAATCGCTGATTGATCCCCTAGGTCCGGAACTGATTGTCTTCACATATCCCCAGGTTTCGTCAACTCTGTTCCTGTATTCCTCCCTGACCGCTTCAAGATCCTTTTCACTGTCAATGCCCATCCAGAAAACGTCTTCTATATATGATCCAATCAATCTCTTGGATGCAAGTGCAGGAAAGACAGTAGTTTCAAGTTCCTTGTCATGATATTTTTCAAAAAAGTATTTGAAAATTTCCTTCTTGAAGATATATATGCCCGCGTTAATATATGCATTGATGTAAGGTTTTTCCCTGAATTTCACAACAGTATCCCCGAATGTTTCAATTATTCCATATGGGCTTTTCATCCTGGTCGCGAACATTATCATGCCATATTGAGACTCACGGGCGAATTTTAGCATTGCCTTGAAGTTAACATCAGTTACTGTATCACCATTGCGCAAAAGGATATCCTCATCGCTTCTGTGTTCAAGGAGATTCTTGACTGAAAACAGTGTACCTAATGGTTTTTCCTCCTTGAAATAATGCAATTTCAGCTCAGGATATTTGCTGTTGAGATATTCCTCTATCTTTTCCCCAAGATGCCCGGAAAGGAGGTATATTTCATCTATCCCTATGACTTTGAAATCGTGGATCTGTCTGTCCAGAATAGTAAATCCTTCCTTTATTGAGATCATGGGTTTAGGAATCTCATTTGTTATTGGCTTCAATCTTCGGCCATATCCACCGGAGAGAATCGCTCCTATCATGTATCGTTATCACTTTTGATGATAAATATTGTTTCCTGTTGATTGAATAATAAATCAATATGCCAAGAATGAAGGTAACAAAAAGGGTTATTATTTGGTTAATATTGGAGATTTTATGCCTGATGATGCAATAGATAAAGCTAAAGAAAAGTGGAGGAGAGGCAACGATCTATTCGAGAAAGGAAAGCTGAGAGAGGCAATTGTTGCATACAAACAGGCCTTGCGTTTTTCACCGAACTACAGTAATGCACTTTACAATCTTTCTTTGACTTATCTCACGTTGAAAGAGTACGATATTGCTTATAAACTGATTAATAAGATAAAGGGCAAGGAATTTGAGAAGGATGATGTAAGGATAGTTTTTGCAAGGATATGCGACGGTCTTGCTTCAAAATACTGGACTGAAGCGAAGGACACTGTTTCTAAAGTAAAACCTACAAGTGAATTTTATACGGAAGCAGAAGCAGCCCTTAAGGAGATTTTAGGGAGGGAGTATAATTATAATAAAAATAAAGCTGAAAGGGATACTGAGATAGACCTTAAGATAAATGAAGGCGACACTATAATTGAGGGTCAGATCAAGAAGATTAATTCTATTTCATCAGAATTGAAAATGACGGATTTTGTTGGATATGGTAGTATACGTGGCATCTTGACAGATGAAATCATACTGCCACTGAAGAAACCGGAATTGTTTAAAAAGCATAATGTATCGACGAAATCCGGAATACTTCTCTATGGACCTCCTGGCGTCGGAAAGACCAGACTGATAAAGTCGGTTTCGGGCGAACATGGAATCAAGTTGTTTCCCCTGAGATTGAACCAGGTACTGGATATGTATACTGGGAATAGCGAAAAAAATGTTCATGCGTTGTTCGAGGAGGCAAGAAAAGATGCCCCCAGTATAATATTTATTGACGAACTTGATGCTATTGGTGTCGATAGAGCCGACATTAATGAAAGCGGAAACAGAAAGACAGTAAATCAGTTGCTGATTGAACTTGATGGTTTGGAGAGCGATAATGAACTCGTGTTCGTGGTTGGTGCGACTAACAGGCCTTTTGATATTGATCCGGCATTAAGAAGAAGCGGAAGATTTCAGACTGAGGTTTATATGAGGCCGCCTGACGAAACTGACCGGAAAGACATGTTCAGGTATTATCTGGATAGATTTAAGATCGGTCAAAAAGAGGAAGAACTTTCAATTCTGGCAAAAGAATCTAAATACTACAGCGGAGCTGACATTGAGAGGATTTGCAAAATTGCTGTGACCAGAAAGATTAGACAGGAAGCAGAAGGCAATGATTCTGAAATCAATATCAAAGATCTTCTATCGATTATGATTGCTGACAGAACAGGAGGCAGATCGATAAAGCTCTGGTACCAAAGGCTATCAGATGTATTCGGCACAAAATGGCACGATTACGAATACCCTGAACTTGCAGAAGATATGAGGAATTATGTATAATTGTAAGTTTCAGTAAAATACCAATACCATAATTTGTCAATCGGCACAGTCATTTAAGTTGCCAGACTGAATCCTTAAATACAGTGAATCCTTATATTTATCGCAATGGAGAAAAAGAGCAAAAAGATCATGTTCATTGCCATTGTTGCAGTGGTGATTTTTGCTTTTCCAATTTCGTTTTACGAATTTCCCAATAAACCGGTACCTATCTCTGTAACCGACGGATTCGCTGCATTTAACTGGAGATATAACTTTTCAAAGAATTATGGTACAGAAACGGTTCTTCCCTCGACCAATCAAACTCAATCCACAGCGATTTTTTCATCCAGTGGTTATCCGAATTCTTCTCTTTCAATAGCTTTGTCTTCATGTGAATTTTCAGTGCAGGGTCCAATGAATATTTTCGAATCCTGGATCAACGTCTCAGGCAGTTTGACCTCCAACCTCCATCCTAAGAATCTTGTCATCAGTGAAACTGTCAAGGCATACTCTGCAGAAAAAGGCGGTTTTTTCAATTTTTCAGATCCATATGTGGCACTGAGTCGTTTCTGTCCGCCGCCACCGTTTAGAGTTTTCCACGTTAATTTGTCAGAGCCAACAAACAACCCTGTCTACTGTATTGCCGGGACCGGTACAGTGTCCTCTGGATTCAATTTATTGAATGATTCCTTTCTGGCGAAATCAACCATATACCATTTTGACTTTTACAGGTTTGGCAAATTCAGACCTATTTTTTGGAGTGACTTTTGTTTCCTTCCTCAATCGTTGAACATCACATATTACGTATACATAACGGCAGAACTTACCGGACTCTCGAAACCCGTTTTCGCACAGGTGGAGTTGATAATACAAAATGTTCAGGAATAATAAACCGAATAAGGGATGATTTCCCTCGATGCTTATTGTCTTGTTGATAACACTATCTACCCTTGTAATAATGTACCGCCTGCTTCAATAGATTCCAACAATGTTCTTCCATTATACGGCCAAATGTGATACAGCGGCAATTGAGTGTATAGTTGTCAACGGATGTGCCTAACATGCAAAGACGGTGGCTGTTCCGAAACGTGATTCATTAATGAATCAGTATAATCATTCTCCGGGTCATGTTTCAGCAGGATTGTCGTGAGATCATGGCTGTTTGCTGGATATTCAAGGAGAAAATATGTCAAAAGAAAGTTTACTGATTGCATAACCTCTCGGATTGACGAATAAATTTTCAAAATAAGAGATAAATTACAACTGTTAAAAGTCAAATTGATATATTATGTTTTTATGTGGATCAAAGACGGTCCAAGCCTAATGATCACTGCAGAAAATCTTACAAAGAGATATGGGAGGAATCTATCGCCAGCTTTAAAGGATGTTAGCTTTCAGATAGATGATGGTGAGATTGTTGGTTTTGCCGGACTGAATGGTTCGGGCAAGACCACAACATTAAGGATCATATCTGGTATTATCGTCCCGACTTCTGGTAGCGTTAAGATAGACGGAAATGACATAGTCAGGGAAAAAATTGCGGCTTCCAGTAATCTCGCAATTGTACCGGAGCTACCAAATTTTGACATTACCCAAAAGGCTATCCCACTATTACGTTACTATGCAGGCTTTTATGGAATGCAAAGAGAAGAGGCTAATCAGCGAATTGAGACGTTGTTGAAGAATTTCGGGATATGGGAATATAGGAATAGGAAGCTGCGGACATATTCTCAGGGCATGAAGAAGCGATTCGCTATTGCTTCTGCTCTCCTTTCGGATCCAAAGAACATTTTGTTCGACGAAACACTGAACGGTCTTGACCCTGAGGGTGTTAGAAACATCAGGAATCTCATGCTGGAACAGAAAAAGCAGGGAAAAGCAGTTTTTCTTTCCTCCCATATTCTCTCTGAACTCCAAAACATTGCCGATCGTGTTATCATAATAAAGAAGGGATCTATAGTCAAGATTCTCGATAGATCTGATATCCCCAATCTGGGAGCAAGTTCAATCAGGATCATGGTTTCAAATCCGGATTCTAAAATTAATGAAATACTTGAGCAATATGGGACAGTGCAGCAATCTGGTTCTGAGATACAAATAACTGATCTGAAGGTCTCAAGTGAAAAGGCTAAATTATTAAACGGGGAACTGGCGAAATCTGGATACATTGTAACGAAATATGATCTATCTGGTGAAGGTCTAGAGGAATACTTCCTTTCTTTGGTGCGTGATTCCTATGAATAAGAAAAAGGTGGGTTCACTTCGAAACACTTTAGCGTTTGATTTTCGTAAAACAATCACTGGAAAGTTCAGCATAATAATGTTAGTGGCCATAATCGTGTTATCTTTATTCGCTGGGCTATTTTACGCCTCAATATCCAATATAAATTCCGGCCCGACGGAGTCAATTAGTTCATCAGGTTACTTTGAAAATAATTCAATTCATATTGTCACTCTGGCAACAAGCCAGTATGGAAATGTTGTCTCTGGCCTGCCTATAAGTGTTGGATATAATGGTTCTTATCACAATGGTACCTCGGACCTAAATGGATATTTCAATACGACGTTTCCCGTTATTCTAAACGAGACACGACTTTCAGAATACGGTGAAAATCAGTTCATCTTTAATTATTCAAGCCCATCAGTGAATTCTGGTTTCCCTCGTTATACGACCATTTTTTACTACAATAATACAAATGCAAATATAAAAGAAATGATTTTGTCAAATTCAATGCAAATATCAAATGTTCCAGATAAGGCAAACAGCACCAGCAGGTCCATTTCTATGTTTTATGTTGGGCCGAATGGATCTAAGGCACCTTCCTTGACGATTTATGCAAAACCACTCGTTAGGCATAATTCAACTATATCGGTAAAATTTCCTCTTCTCGGTCAGAATATATCGACTAAGGGCTTAATTGATCTTGGAACCTATTCTAATTTTACATATATCGTTGTTCCTGCGAATACGGGCTTAAACAACGGTTCAGGATATTTTCTGGTTTATTTGTTAAATCAGAATGGTACCTTATTTACGGCAACCGTCTTACAACTATATTCTGTTACAAGCGTATCCGGGGTCACAAGTGGTTTTATAGGGGTAATATCCAACCTCTTCGCTTTCCTGATTCCTTTACTAGCAATATTCTCAGCTTTCCTTTACTACGCCAAAGATAAAACCAACGGAACAATGGAATCTATCCTTTCCAGACCTGTGACCAGGGGCAGGCTGATAACATCAAGATTCTTATCCAACGTTGTGGTATCGCTAATTGCTCTCGCCGCAGGCATCGCAGTAATAGATATACTTAGTTCAAAATATACCGGTATACTTTTGCCTGATTATCTGTTACTTGACGTAATTTGGGAATATTTTGTCATTGCAGTGGCATTTATTGGTCTCGTTTACCTGATATCACAACTGACAAAGTCTACTGGACTGGTGCTTGGAATTTCCATAGTGTTTTATGTATTATTAGTTATTTTCTGGACGTTCATTTTCTCACTTATGCTCCCTATTGCTTTGGGTCTTGTTCCTGGTACGGTACCATACGCACATGCTTATCTGGTCATCAATTCATTGTCGCCAACTGGATACGCAAACCTGATTACCACTTACCTTGAGGGCAATGTTGTCGGCATAAGTTTCTCCAGTCTGGGAGTTTCAATTGATGAGATACTGTTAATAGGGGTATTTTGGCTCGTATTTCCATTCGCCGTTGCATTTTATCTTGCGAGGAACAGGGACTGGGTTGCATCAAACTGATAGATGTATTTTGCATTCCCTAAACCAAGGAGACAATTATAATAACTCCAATGAAGGCCAGAATCATGTAAATCATGTACCATGCAATTGAACTGTTCATCACTTTATACGCGAAATATCTGGCAAATTTTCGGTATGCAATAGCAAATCTCTGCATGGAAAGCCAGAAAATATCCACAACTGAAACGGGCTTATCCGGGTCCCCCATCTTTGTTCTTAGGATGCCGCGAAGCATAATCCGTGTGTTGTTTGAATATGTGAATGACGTGAAATGCTGATTGAAATCAACGCCTCCATTCCATCTGGGGACACTTCTTTCCCTGGGTTTGCCAAACACAATATATGCCATTATTGAGAAAAACGAGAGAAGGCCCAGGATGTATAAGGGTGAGACAAGGCCAAAATCTGGTCCGCTCAGGGATGATTCAACAGTAAAACCGTTGAAAACTAGAACGGAAGGGAGGCCTGCTACGAACTCAGGTATGATTAGAAGGGTTGCTATGCCAAACAGCAAAATCAATGTTAGACCTGCAAGAAAAATACTCATCTGCATCAGGCCTTTCCGATCGCTTTTAGCGGAACCTAAAGACCTGCTGAATGATAGGACTTTCATCATAGCAGCAGAAGCAAATCCTTCGGCGAGTGCTATTATAGAGCCCATAATTATGCTTGCAATCCCTATTATTCCGTGAAGATATGCACCCATGAAGAATGCTTCCAGAAGCATCCAAACGGCAAGACCGCCTAATGTAGGGAAGAGGCCGGAGAGCGACATTGTGATCAGAAGCGATCCAAGTGTAGAATATCGATCTTCGCCCTCCTGAATGTCGGCAAAACTCTCCTTGCCGGTTGATCCTATCTTCATGAAGAGGCCGGTCTTTGCAACTGAATGAGCAAGTGCAAATATAAGTATCACAACCAGCATGTATTGCCTGAGCTCACCGGATACCGCCAAATAAAGACCGATTGCTGAAAGAAGAGACCCATTATTCTCGATGGTGCTGAAACCACCAAGCATCTTCATGTTTTCTGAAACGTATGCAAAGAGCGATGAAAAGAAGACGGAAAGGCCACCTATTGCCATGAATAGGATACCTAGATATACGCTGGAAGGGCTGAGTAACATGACCTTAACTATCAGGAAAACACCCATGAGTGTCATTGTTGCGCTGAAAATTGCAGAATCATTGGCTGGTGCATTTCCGTGGGCAATAGGAAGCCATTCACTTATCATGAATGGAGTTATGCCCATTTTTGTCATTGCACCCAGTGCTATTAACAGAAGAGGCAAATCACTGGTAAGTTTGTTAAAGGAGAAGGACAGATTACCGGATCCTAGAAATGCAAAAACAGCACCAATGATAATGAAAATTGTGCTGATTTCACTGAATGCCATGAATACAAATGCGGCATTGTAGTGTTTCCTGTTTAGTCCGATCGAAGCATAGGCGGGAATTGACATTATTTCCCAGCCAACAATCAACAAAATGTAGTTGTTTGCCTCCAGAATCAACATCATTCCAAAAACGGTCAGGGCGAAGAGAGGGGTCAGCCACCTCCCGTAGTTTTTAGAATACTGTATGGAAAAGACTGATATCAGTGTCCAGGATATTGCGGCAATTAACGAAAAATAACTTGTGAGATCGTACTGCTTGAATGTGAAAACTGCCATCAATACTGATGAAAGTATGATCGCCAGATATGATGCTGTTCTACGGTATATTCCGATTATCACGGCAAAAGCGGCGACAATAAGAGATATGTATACGAGATCCATTTCATTTCCCCCTCAATTTGTAGATTGCCTCTAGGATTGTATACGGTGAGGGAGGGCAACCGGCAATTTTCAGGCTAATAGCTCCTGGAAAATTCGGCTCTCTGCCTATTATGCCACCGCTCAGTGCACATGCACCGAGTGCAATGATAATTTTAGGATCTGGCATAGCTTCGTATGCTCTGAAGAGAACATCCTTCATCCCATCTGAATACACACCCATGATGACGATAGCGTCAGCATGCCTCGGTGTGTTTGTCATAAATATGTTGAGCCTGTTCGCATCATATTGTGGACTGAAAATGGAAAAAAACTCGGCATTGCAGGCTCCACATGTTCCTGAATCTATGGGATAAAGATAGATGGACCGCTTGAACATTTTTTCCGTTTTAATCCGGACATCAAAAATTTCCTGTTTACCGGTAGGTTTGAACACAGGGATGCACTTTCTGCAGGAAATGCATTTATCCTTGTTCCATTTGCGATTCTCTATCGCCTTTGTCGGGCAATTCGCATCATCGTTTCCAGATAGCAGTGATGGCCAGAGTGGTGGATCAACAGGGTCTGACAGCGGGAACCTTTCTGTGGCGATGCCTTTTCTTAAACCCTTTAGAAACCAGATGCTGTTTGTCATTTAATTTCGACCCCCGCTTCAGAAATCCATATTCCAAAGCTTTCCCAGTTAAAGTGAAAATCAGTGAATATGGTGCCAGGTGTGGATATCTCGAATGCAAGAATATTTGAAATTGAGGGCGATACGAATTCCACCTGTTTTATNNTTCTAACGTAGAAGAAGAGGTCTCCCTGCGGAGATTCAACCCTGGCAGCCCCTTCCCCAGTGATGCCGGTGTAGTTGGGAATAGAACTTTTCTCTATGCCTTCTCGCAGGATTGCATCAACTATGTCAAATGATGCAAGCGTATCATATCCTCTTACCAGAAACCTGCTGAATGCATCTCCGTCATTCTCAATGTGCGTATCGATTGAAAACTTCCTGTAATCAAGCGATTTGCTGTCAAACCTTGCATCATATTTTCTCCCTGCAGCCCTTGCTGCAGGTCCCACGAGCCAGTGTTTCAGCACTGTTCCATTTCCCTGCAACCTGTTGACAAATATCTTTGAATACTGCAGGCTTTCAAATATATCCCTGAAATTATTTTTTAATTTTAGAAGCCTGTTGATAACTTCGCCTGAAGGTTCTGCAGATATTTCAGATAAGGAATTCACGGAGAAGAAATACCTGTGCTGGAAAATCTTGCTTATTATCCTTGCGGATTCCTCTTTCAACGCGTTAAGCTGGTTATATGGAACACCGAATCCAGCAGGTTCACACATTCTTTCAATGACTGAGATATTGCTTCTTATTCTCTCCAGCTCAATCTGTAATATCCTGTAGGTATCTATTGCACTATTATTTTCTAATTCCCCCGCGTCCTCGACCGCCTTAAGGAATGCCACCTGGAAGGATGCTGAGTGGAAACCGTTGATCCTTTCTACCAGAAGAAGCGAGTCCTCCACATTTTTGCCTGATATCTGAATGAAGCGTTTTTTGAAGTCCTTGTCTATAGAAATAGCCTTGATATATTCGCCGGGAGTTGAGAATGAAAACCTTACTGACTCCAGGAGACCTCCGGTCGATGGGCCATAGTTGAAATTGACTTCTCCTGGAAGCAGATCTTTTCTCCCCTTTTCTGGGAATACCAGAACAGGTTCAAACGAATCCTCGTAAACAGTAAGGTTATTCGAATTACCGATAAACCGGCCTGCCCTTCTTGAAGATTTATACCAGTGCATTGAACACCACCAGAAAATATGCGCCTATAAGCAGAGGGATGCTTGCAGAGATAATTGAAACTGCAGGCATCAGCCTGCCCGGTTCCTTGAAATTGGCCGGTTCCCCCATGATCATCCTTGAAACATTATAGTTTATTCCAATGAAGGCTGTGACGAGGAAAATAACAATTAGAATAAGCTGCGGTATGTAATTCCCAACAGCAAGGGAATACAGGATGAGTATCTCCCCGAAGAAAGTACCGAATGGGGGAGTACCGGAAACACCAAGGGAAGACATTAGCATGGAAGCGCTGGAATAAGGCATGTTTTTCCAGGTCCCGCTTATCTCCTCAACATTCTTCGTATCTGTGGACTTCAGGAAATTGCCGGAGGAGTAAAATGCCCCTGCCTTTGAAAAACTGTGGGATATAAGGAGATAGAGCGAACCTATTATGCCCAGCGGATTTAGCGTTGCAAAACCTATAAGGGCAAGCGACATGTTCTCCATCGTTGAATAAGCAAACATCCTTTTGTACCTGGACTGATAACCTAATAAAATAGAAGCAGCGATTATTGAAAGCGTCCCAAGCCAGATGAAAAGTTCTGGATCCGGATCTATCTCGTATATCCTGAACAATACATAAAGAGCGACCGGAAGCAGCACACCGGAAAACATTGCACTTACCGGCGAGGGTGCTTCACTGTGTGCATCCGGTAACCATGTATGGACAGGAAAGATTCCTACCTTTGTACCGAAACCTATCAGTGCTATTGCAACAGCAATGCGCGCAAAAAATGTGTTCCTGGAATGCATCGAAAGTATTGCTGAGACGTTCAGTGTGCCGAAAGAATAATAGATAAGAATCACGGAAAAAAATGCAAATGTAACACCAGCTGAAACCAGTATAATATATCTCCAGGTTGCTTCAACCGAACCCTCTGTTTTTTCAGTCATTATCAAAAGGGCAGATGAAATCGTGGTAGCCTCAATACCAACCCACATTAGGCCAAAATTATTGATAAGGGCACTGAAAAGCATTGAAATAACAAACAGGTTGAGGAGGAGGTAGTAGATACGCAGTCCAAACCCCCTGGTTTTTCCAGATAAATATCTTAAAGAATAGATAGATGAAAGAAGAAAAACACTGCATATCATTATTATGAAAACCCACGAGACATTATCGACAAAGAATGTTCCAACTGGCGGTCGAATATAATACAGCAATGATGCGATCACAACATCTACCGTGGCGGCTACGATCGTTGAATATTCTATGCGCTTGAAGAATGTGGCAGCAGCTATAGCAGGCGCAACCATCAATAGAACTGCAAGAAGAAATCCTGAATTCATCCTCTCAGTTCCTCCATTTGCTCATGATTCACCTTTTCTACCGTAATGACGGAAGATATCACCACAAGAGCGAGAACATCGAGAAACACACTGGCCTCTATTACTATGGGAACCGGAAGCAGGAACATTGCGAACAGAACAAGGGCATTTTCCTCTTCCACATAACCTACAATCTGTGTGAATGTGCTCCTCCTTGATGTTATCAGGAACAATCCCTGGAAGAATAAAAGGAGCGGAAACAGGAGATCCTGGGGCGAATCAGGCAGGGTTACGGGAACAAGCCCTGAAAACGCAATTGAATAGAGGATGAAGACGGATACAACCATGAAAACAAGGTCGACAAGAAATAGATACGGGACATTTATTCCTGACTCGAAGTAATATGCTTTTTTCATTGGTACCCTTGCAGCAAGCAGGTATGTTATCAGTACCCCACGCAGGAAGAAAAGCAGTATTCCGAGTATCAAAAGATCGATGGAATTCTCTGTATAAGCAAGTATGAATGCAATTGCTGCTATTATTGTAGATTGAACAAGCTGCCCTCTGATTGCAGAGATCAGGTACCTCTGTCCCTGAATATAGAATGCTGTAATCAGGACCGCAGCTGATGTGAGGTATATGGCAGAGCTGAAATTCATGGAATCACCTCACTCAGCAGAAGGAACAATATCGAGAATGTGAATGCGACGGCAAGGTAGTCAAGCACTTTGAATAACCTGACCTTTGCCAGGGTGGTCTCTATTACCATGACGATCAGAATAAGAAGAACAAACTTGCCTATCATGATCGGTATATCAAGCAGGAAACCAGGGGAGGACGCAGTGAGCCACCATGGAAAGAGGAAAACATTAAGCAGAACCGCTCCAAGCAGATATTGCTTGATATAAGAAGACCATTTGTTAATCGCGAGCAACTTGCCACTGTACTCATAGTTAAGCCCCTCATCGATCATTCCAAGTTCCTGCATTCCTGCACTTTCAAGCGGTATCTTCCCTGTCTCGTAAAGAAAGATCATGAAAAATGCAACTGTTGCAAAAACATGGACCAGGGTTAAGTTAGCTGAAGGATGAGATACAAGGAAGGCATTTGTAACATATGGGTTATTTGTGCCAGTTATAAGCGAAACTGCAATGAATACAGTTATCAGAGCACCTTCTCCAAGCACGTTAAAAGACATCAGCCTGCTCACCCCCATTGCAGTGAAATTGCTTCCGGAATCCATTGCTGCTGCCATTTTAAGAAATGCAGCAAGTGAAAATAGTATGGCCCCTCCGAGGAAGTCCGCACTGGCCGTAAATATTATTGGCTCCGGGATCACCACAGGGATTATCAGTGCTATAATGCAGTATACTCCGAACGCAACATATGGCACATACCTGAAAAGAAAGGATGAGTTTTCTGGAATGAGTGTGTCCTTCCGTAATAATTTGAAAATATCGTAATATGGCTGGAATATGCTTGGCCCCTTTCTGGATTCAACCATTGCCTTTATTCTTGCAAAAATTCCAGCGAACAGTGGGGATAAAAAAATAACAAATAGGAATTGTGTCAGTGTTTCTTCTATCAGCGTTATCATATGTTAAACCACCGTCATCACAGGCGTTATCAACCGGCGGATGCCAGTGGTTTAGTCAGATGGAAACGCCATTCCACCTGTTTCCGGAATAATTCTTGAATATTTAAGACTTCCAATGCGGGACGGTCTTTATTTTTCAATCCTCCCAATGTTTGCTTCAAGATTATTATAAAGATTACAATACAGAAGGCAAAGATGGAAACGCTTACAATTGCGATTTTTTCAGATACCTACCTTCCCGCGAGGGATGGTGTCGTTACATACATAGAAACACTCCGGTCTGAATTGGAAAGGAAAGGGCATAATATTATCATAGCTACAGTGGCTGGAAAAAATGACATCATGAATAAAACTAAAAATGTTTACACTGTGAGGGGGCATAGATTTCCACTATACGATCAATACAAAATAAGCGTAATGCCATTCTCAATTGGTAAAAAACTACTTTCATCTGGAGCAGGCATTGTTCACACACAAACACCTTTCATGCTGGGTATAGCAGGTCAGCGATTTGCAAGGGCAGCGAAAATACCAGCAGTATCAACCTTCCACTCACTCGTTTTTCAAGAATCAGCCGTGAGGGGTTATCTGCCTAAGAATGAACATACTGTTAAATTTGTTGAGAAGAGGATAAAGAGCTACTTTTCATGGCATTACAGGCAGTATAATGCTGTCATATCACCATCTGAGTTTACAGCCAAAGTTTTACTTGACCACATAGGTCTAAATTCTATTATTATTAACAACGCTGTTGCTGTCTCAAGATTCGCAACAGAAATATCAAGAGAAGATGCCAAGAAAAAACTCGGATACGAGAACCGCAAAATAGTTCTGTTTCTTGGCAGGATCAGTAAGGAGAAAAACCTGGAGGTTATGATTAAAGCAGCCAAAATTATTGGACCCGAAATTGATTTTGTCATTGTTGGAACCGGTCCACACCTTGACTTTTATAAAACAATGGCGGGTGAACTGGGACTTGAAAATGTTAAATTTCCAGGATTTGTGGACGATCTTGAAATACATCTGTATCTGAAAGCGGCAGATATATTCTGCAACCCATCAAATTTCGAGGTGATGAGTACTGTGGATGTCGAATCACTTGCTGCCGGTACCCCCATTCTTGTGCCGTCTGAGACATCTCAGGAGGAACTTGTGCATGGAGGAAAATGCGGTCGTATTTTCATGAATTCGGATCCTGATGATCTCGCCAAGAGGATCAGGGAAATGATCCGCGACGAGGCAGATTATGATACACTTCCATACGCTGATCTATACCGCCCTGAAAATCATGTCAAGCACCTATTGGAATTATATAAAAAAGTGATGAATGAATATTCAGCTAATTCCTAGATTTTTCATGAGGGCATGGGCAGCTGCCAGATCTTCCAGGCCTATACCCATTGTCTTGAACACAGATCTTCCGTATTTTCCGGAATAATCCCTTCCATCAAATATGTCTTTCATCTCAATCATCTTGCTGAGGTCTCCGGTATCCTCAAATTCAGATATCTCTGCGGATTCCAGCCTGGCTTGGTTTAGGCTTTCAACTATAACTATTTCTGATTGTGAGACAGCTCTCGAATCCGCTTCCCTCCTATTGAGAAGATTTGCACCGCAGAGGTTAAGGTGATATCTTTCCCCCAGAATTTCTCCCCTAATAACCGGTTCAACCGTATCAGTTATCGAGCTTATTAGAGTTGCATTGCCCAACGCTTCACCAGGTGTCTTAGCTACCTTTATTTTGACAGCATGCCTGTCTTGCATTTTAGATGCGAATGATTCAGCATGCTTCATGTTTCTGGAAAAAACCCTTATTTCTGCCGGCCGAAACTGGTTCAAAATTCCTTCCAGCTGGGTTTCAGCCTGATAACCTGACCCGATTAGAGTGAAAACGGGATCATTTTCCCTGATCAGCATTCTTGATACAATTGCAGGCAGAGCTCCAGTCCTGAGCTGGCCGAGCTTGTTTGCCTCAATTATGCATAATGGTTTGTCGCCTGATGTATCGAATACCGTTACAACAAAACGCCCACCCCTCTTTGATGCATAATATGTTTTCAAACCAGCAATATGCCAGGGATCCACGGCAGCCGGCATTGTGTTGAAGATACCTCCATCAGCCTCTAGTCGCTGTCTTGGATAATAACGTGCTTTGCCATGGTTCAGGTAGGTCAGAGCTTCCTTGAGATCTCGGATCACATCGGACATAGAAAGATTTTCAGCGACCTCATCCTCAGTTATGTATCGCATACTTCAAAATATACCCGTTCTATTAAAATGGTTTGTTAATATAGAGTGAAGCGATATTCTTTCATGGATCTACCGTCTATTAGCAGGAAGAGACTACTCACCTATGTTGACATTAACAGGCAGTTCACACTTTCTATCAAAGAAGAAAAAGTTGAGCTTCATTTCTTTCCAAATACACCAGAAGCGATACAGCACTTCCCGGGTGGAGGTGAGGTGGAACACATAATGTTAGGCATATTGAAAGATGACGTCATATACTTCACAGAATTCATTACAAGAAGCAGCCTTGGTGAAACAAGAACCAAGCTGGAAGGTAAAGACGATCCTGTTATGGAGTGGCTTAAGTACGTGGACTAAAGAAGGGCGCCAAGTAGCACAGGCAGTATCACAGTCGCGTCCCCATACACATTGACGAATTCAGCATCCTCACGTATCTTCTTCCATGATATTGCCTCTTCGAGCTTGGCACCTGAGAGAGAGCCATCAAATTCCTGGGCTGTTGTGATGTAGACAGCATAATCAAGCCCCCCTCTGAACTGGTTCCACCATATTGTATGATGCTTNNGTTTTCTTTGCATCAAATATAATATCAGACAGCTGATGTTCGTCGGCAAGAAGATTTATTTTAAAGTCCCTGTTTCGTTCGTAGAAAGACCAGAGCTGTGACCCAAAAGAACCATCCATCATTCCTGGTACGAAGACAGGAATGCCATTTCTGCTTGCGTTATATAATATGGATTCCGGAGAATTCATGGTCTTACCAAATTCAGATATTATTTCAGAACCTGTCCACTCCTTCTTTATAGAATAAAGTTTTTCCAGAACAGGCTGCGTTTTTTCTTCTATAATTGTACCATAACTCTCGTCCGGCACGAAGACATTCCCCAACCTGTTAATTTCTAGATTCCTGAGTTCTCGATCACTCATATCGAAAGAGCCGCTGTAGTATTTCATGTAAGTTCTCGCAATATCATGATCCAGGGTTCCATTTGTTGTAATAATTACATCCACCATCTTTCTTTTTACTAATTCGTTGATAAGACCTCTTGTGCCTGTTGCAATTATATCGGCAGGAAATGAAAGAAATGTCGTGTTTTCCTCACTGAACATCTTCTTGAGGATCTGGTAAGCTGTAAATACCTTGGCCGATGTAAAGCCACCCGACCGCCCAAACGAATCCATTAATTTATCAATGGTGGTATCCTTTGAAATTTTCATATCTTTTACTGGACTGTCGAGCAGAGATTTTCTGTCCATAAAGGTTAATCATGTCTTATTATATTGTATTATTTCCTCTTCTGAATTAGAGACTATCCTTCCATGCCAAAATCACCAAGTATTCATTAATAAGGAATTATATCGAGATTATTTCTCAGTGGTATGTTCGATATTACATTATGCGACAACGCAGGGAGTTCTCTTTATGTGAATGTAAAAAATAAATAATCACCAATGGATGATCTTACTTGCCATGAGAGCGCTGGTAATTGGTGGAACCGGATTTATAGGGAGAAGATTAGTCGAATATCTAATAAAGTATGACTGTGAGGTAACAATCGCCACCAGCGGAAAGACCCCCAACCCATTCAAGGACGAGGTCGCATCTATCACGTTTGACCGCTTCAGTGAAGAAAGCATAGAATCCAAGCTCTCTTCACCGCCTTTTTTTGATGTCGTATTCGATAATCTGGCTTTCAGAAGGGATGACGTGGTTAAGACGAGCAATTTTTTCGAAGGCAGAATTGGCCGCTATGTTTTCATATCGAGTGCAGCAGTTTATGAAGGATTGTCCGGGATCTTGAAGGAAAATCAGTTTGACCCCATGAAATTTAAGATCATAGAAAACAGAAAGGAAACATCTTACAGCGAAGGTAAGAGAAATGTGGAGGCATGTCTTTTCCAGGAGGCAGGTTTTGAAGTTTTAGCAGTAAGATTTCCTAACGTTCTTGGCCATGATGACAGCACAAAAAGATTTCAGGGCCATGTGTCAAAAATTTTAGACAAACACAGAATTGCAATACCAGCAAACGAAGGACGCAGGAATTATGCATGGGTCGATGATTGCGGAAGGTTCCTTGCGTGGATTGGGCTGCATGGTAAAAAAGGCGTTTATAATGGTGCTTCTCCTGATGCTATAACTGTGAGAGAATTATCCAAGAATATCGCCAATATTGCTGGCGTAGACGTTCAATTGGAAGAACCAGATAAAAACGAAGAGCTATCCGACTATTACAACCGGGTTGATTATATCCTTTCAACAGAGAAGGCCAATGGCGTAAATTTTTCATTTACCGGGATGGAAGACTGGTTAAGAGAGGAAGTAAATGCATACATGCAGACCGGCGGAAAATTAAAGAATTCTGCTGAATATAGAAAATACCTATTCTGATCTCTTTAATAGACAGCCAAAATCAAAGTTTTCCTTTGATCCGTCCATGCGTATGTATAATTAATCAAATTGGAAAGAATTGGTAAGTTTAAATTTAATCCTTGTATTATAGGCTGTGGAGCAGGCATTGGTCGATGGGATCCTTTGGATCCACATTTTTATGGCAATTATATTTATTGGTGGATCTTACTTCATGTGGCTCGTGGTTTGGCCATCTTCTTTCNNTGCGAACCAGAATAGTCGGTAATATAGCCAAGAGATTTGCTTACTTTTCTCACGCGACATTGCTGATATTAGTGATAACAGGATTGATACTTGCTTTTGGATGGTACCTTCCTGAACCTTCTGATCTTTTTACGACGTTAAGCGGTCACATCCTTCTTGCAAAGATGATTGTCGTTGCAATTATGATAATAATAGTTTATGGAAACAACCTTTATCATGGAAAGAGAATCATGAGGCTCAGCAGAGAGGGAAAGAAGGAGGAATTGAACAAGTTAAGAAAAATGTCCCATTTTATGAGTTACACAAGCCTCGCCTTAATGGCTCTGATAACAATTTTGGCAGTTAGCCTGCAGATATATTGAAAAAACATTCATTCATGTTGTTGATGCTGCATATGCTCCAAACCAAAAAATATCTAAAAATGTAAAAATCAGGGTTCTTCAGGTTAATATTATAACATTACCTATTTTTTCGTGGTAAAGGCAAAACTATCTATAATTATGTTAATTGAATCCTGTAACAAAAGGACTTTCTTCAGTTTTTAAGCAGGCATAATCACTTTACAGTTTCTCTTTCAATGTATCATAAAATCAAATGGTCTATCATTATGGACAGAATGCCTTCGTGTCGAGTGGATTTCATCTTATGTGGATTCAGCCTGCTACCATTGAAGAGAGAAATCTCCTGAGAAGGTGTAGGAGTGGGAAACAGATAATAATGCATGGTTGTTTCCGCAATTAGAGGCTTGTCATTGCAGTAATCTGTGCCTGAGACAGAGATGACATTGTATTATTGCTCATGTATTCATTGGAGATAATAACGAATTCGTAACTTCCGTCAATTCCAGCAGAAAAAGAAAGACTGATCAACAAGAGGCTTATTGAGGTATAGTCATACTTAAAACCCCTGAAATTTCCAGTATTGAGGTTGATGCCGAAGAGATGGTACTCGGCTGATAAGGACGTGTTTATAGACGCAAAGGACTGCTCTGCGCTAGCGGACGAGTTAAATTTTGCCACGGAAATCAACAGATATCCTCCACTCGATGTGTTGTAATATCTCGATTGTGAGCTTTGGCTTCCTTTTGTTGAAGACGTGGAAGAGGATGATGTTGATGATGACGTATAATTCTGCTTGGTTATCGAAGACGCCTGATTTTGAGAAATAAAACCAGAATGCGGACCTACAGGAATAACATAAACGAAAAGTAAAATTACTATTACCACTAAAACAGCCAGCACAGCTATATTTCTCTTTAAATGACTTTTTGCCACGC
>DAQB01000007.1 GCA_002502705.1 Thermoplasmatales archaeon UBA582
CAGTCAATCCCCTGCTGATGAAATCGCCGCTCATTCCTCTCAGGACGTCAAGAGGCCTCTGTATACCATCATAAATTGATGACAACAGGCCGGGTCCAAGCTCAACCGACAGAGGGAGTTCAGTGTTTTCGACCTTCTCACCCGGTTTGATGCCACTTGTATCCTCGTAAACCTGAATGGTTGATCTCTTACCGACTATCCTTATTATCTCGCCTACCAGTCCTATATTTCCGACCCTGACGACATCAAACATCTTTGCGTTCTTGACATCATCAGCGTCTATTACAGGGCCTGAGACCTTNNCCTGCCATTTAAATCACGTTCCTATATCCACGCCAAGAATTCTCTTTGCCAGTTTACCTACGGATTCCTCGTCATATCCCCCTGGCATGGGAATGAATACAACTAACGGGTTTGTTGAAACTTCAATCTGATCCAATATTCTTCTATCTATATTTTTTTTTATGTTTTCAGATGCCATGATCAGGGAATACTTCCCGGAATGATATAATTTCATGAATTCAGTTTCCGCATTCTTTTCTGTTACTTCTATGGAACTTTCCATTCCAATCAGTCGGAAACCAAGTATAAGCTCCCTTTCGCCGATAACGGCAATTCTTCCAGAAGAAAGTTCATTGTCCATTTTTCACACCAGAATGAGCATTTCACGAATTCTTTCAGAGGATAATTTATATAGAGATCCAGCCACCACAGCTCTTAGATTTGTCCTCTCAGTTTCTGCTTTAAGTATGAAATGAAAGATTGAGTTAAGGGAAACGGGCGATGAGGCCATTTTCTGCATGTATTCCCTTGTTATCAGGTTCTTCAGATGGAGATCAAAATGAAATACCAGACCTGTAGCAGAGAATTGTTGCAGTGGCTGGGTGAGATCATAATAACGTGAGAAATGCTGGCAGGCATCCTCAACCCTCCCTGCCCTCAAAGCCTCCTCAAGATCAGTCATTGGTATATGGCCATTTGGAAAAACATAACCCTTAAGCTGATCCCACTGCAATGCAAGATGTATTCCTTTAAGGACAGATAGTATGTTATGAGAATCCACGAGAGCTCTCACATAATCCCGAATGAATGCCTCGTCACCATTATAAAAGATGAGATTTTCCAGCATTGTATTGTAATGGTATCTGTCCATCGCTGAGAAAAGGGGTGTTACATCTTTAGTCTTCCGGTATTCGTCAATATATTGCAACATATAGCTGCCAATGCCGAATTTTGTGAGGTAATCAACAACGGCCTCAACACTCCCGAGTGAAGCCATTATGTTGAAATCTTCTCTTGTCATTACGCCTGCAAACACCCCAAGTGGCAGGTTCCTGTAACTTATTATGAATGAATCTGAAATCTGTGAATTGTAATCCAGTACCTTGGCTGATATAAGGGATTTCACATTCTCTATATCCCATTTCAGGAAATATGATTGCAGAAATCTTCTGGATACAGAGGGCGGTGCAAACTGGGCAAGCCTGTTCTTGGAAATAAGATGCCTGTTAATGGCAAGATCAAGTATCTCAGGCAACCTATACTGTGATGCCAGGGCATCAAGATCCTCCTTATATGACGTCTGGGAAAGTATCTGCTGTATGCTTTCAAGATCTCTGCCTATGAGGTTCTCAAAAAACTGGTTCGGAAGAAAATCTGCTAGTGAAGATTTCAGCCTGCCGTAAGACCCGGTATAGGTTCTGTCCAATCAATCACCCTTAATTTTTTCAGCGAGTATGGATTCAATATTCTCCCTTTCTGATTGGAATATTGTGTCAAAAGTCAGATCAAGCTCCATCTTCCCATCTGAAGATACGCCAAGCAGACCGCCCCTGATTCTTTTCTGTGATTTAAGTTCACTTACATCCTCACCGACAAGAAGCTCCATATCCTCCTTAAAAACATATATCCTGCATGTCTTGCCCAGAATCTTTCTGGATTCATCAGCCATCTTCTTTAATATCTTAGGATAATCCTTGCTCTTCCGGAGCTTATCGGATGATTCCATTACTTTCTGGAGAGCAGAATGAATGAGTTCCTTTTTTCTATCGTCTATAATTCTATTAGCATTCAACTCAATAAGGCTGTTTTCCCTAGAACGCAGGTTAGTTATCTCGGCTGCGAGACTGGACTGGAATTCCTGTCTCATAGCATCAATCCTCTTCTGAGTGGATATGACAAGTTCACCGTTTTTCCTGTCATATTCCTGCTTCAGGTCATTGAGCCTTGCTTTTCTGCGTTCCTCAATCTCAGAGAGGATTTCATCAAGAGCCATTGTTTACCTTTAGAAAATATTCAACAGCAATACTAAACCAAGCACGAAGCCTATAATCCACAATGTTTCAGGTATGACGAAGAATACCAGCACCTGCCCAAACTTTTCAGGTTTCTCAGCTATGATCCCCATACCAGCTGCTCCTATACCCTGCTGGGCCATTCCTGTTCCAATCAAACCACCCGCTATTGCTATAGCAGCAGCGATCGCAAATTCAGCATTAACTACCAAAATTAAGTCCCCTCAAAGCCTGATAATTATACATTATATAAAAGTGATTAAAGAAAAAGTTCACAGTACTTATGCTTAAGCGTCAATCGGTTTTTCAAGGCATCCAGAATAGATTTATTAGGCAACTGATGATAGTAAATGATGTCGCTGGACAGGGATACCAGAAAATATGTTGAAGCAATGTCTGCCCTAGGTAAGATAGATTTCAATAACGTTCCCGTTGATCAAATGAGAGCGGTAAATCTCCAGATGGCAAGTACTGCCAGAAAAGAAGAAGTTTCTGAAATGAAGGATCACTCCATATCATCTGACAGGAAAGAATAGATGCGGGAGTATGTTCCAAAGAAAATTCTTGGGCAGGGAACTATTTTATTCATACATGGCGGTGGTTTTGTCTTTGGTGGGGTTGAGGAATATGACGCCTTTGTAAGACACCTGGCCAATGCATCCGGTCTGAGAGTATTTTCACTTGCCTATAGACTGGCACCTGAATTTACTTTTCCTTCTGCACATGAGGACGCAGTTTCTGCATATTCATGGTTGATAGATCAATCCAGGGCGATTAATGTTAACAAAGATCTTATCTCAGTAATGGGAGACAGCGCGGGAGCAACGCTTGCAGTTCATGTTGGATTTACCGGTACGGGACATGGCGAGCATAAGCCAAGGAGTGTTATCCTGTTTTATCCCGCACTGGGTAATATCTCTGCCACAGAATCTTTTAAGAAATATTCAAAAGGTTTCCTTCTTGATGCTGAATTCATTCAATGGTTTGGAAATGCATACAGAATTCCACAAGCCGCTATAAACGGGACTAGTTATAATTATTTGGAGTATTCAAGCGATAAACTTGCATCCTTCCCGGAAACACTTATGGTAACAGCGGAGTATGATCCACTCAGGGATAACGGTGAACTATTTGCCCATAAACTGATGGAAAGCAATGTTTCTGTTGTCAGTATAAGAGCGAACGGAATGATACATGGTTTTGTTAATAATTACGAGATAGTTCTAAATGCAGAATACTATATCCAACTCGCCTCAACTTTCGCAAGAAGCACATTAAAGTAAGCAAACAGAATCGTGCAGGAGGTTGAAAGCATGGGATCCTTCTGTGATATTGAACCGACCGAGTTGATCGGCCAATTCGTCAAGCTTGTCCCGATCCAGATCGAGCATGCAGCCGATCTCTACGAAACAACAAGGAAAATTGAATGGAAATTTCTTCCGACTAATTTTACTTCGCTAGCTGAAATGGAGGCATGGATAAAGGAGAAGATATATGAAAGGGATAAGAAAAAATCCCTTCATTTTACCGTTATGCTTGCAAAAAATGGAAAGATAGTTGGAAGCACTGGATTTATGGACATTATAAAAGAGCACAGAATACTTGAGATTGGAAGCACATGGTATATTCCGGAACTATGGGGAACAGCCACCAATCCGGAGGCAAAATACCTCATGCTGGAATACGCATTTGAAAACCTTAAGGCAATAAGAGTTCAGCTAAAAACTGATTCTATCAATACTCATTCGCAGGCTGCAATCAAAAAGATTGGAGCAGTTTACGAAGGCAGGTTGCGAAACCACAGGATCAGATGGGATGGCACTATCAGAGACACGGTGATGTTTTCCATAATATATGAAGAATGGCCAGCTGTTAAGGCTGGCCTTCGAAAAAGAATTGAAAAATTTTCAGTTTAAAGTTTCTTTGGCATTATGACTTTATCAATAACATGGATAACGCCGTTTGATGCCATTATGTCCGTTGCAGTCACATTAGCATCGTTTACCGTTACAATTTTCTTGAACGTCCCCTTTTCGGAGAGGTGAACCGACTCACCCTGTAATGTCGCAATATCTGCTGATTTATTTGACTTCAGCGCCTCAAGAACATCCTTTGCAAGGTACTTTCCGCTAACCACATGATACTTCAGCAGATTACCGAGTTTTTCCTTATCCTGCAGAAGCGAATCCAGCGTGCTCTTTGGCACTGCTTTAAAAGCCTCCTCGGATGGTGCGAATACTGTAAANNGTCCTGCAGAGGATAGAGCCTCTACCAGCCCAGCTGCTTTGACTGCAGTCACTAAAGTACCGAACTTTCCAGATTTCACTGCTACTTCAACTATGTTGTCCATGTATCTATCATCTTAATGAAGATTAAAACAAGATGTCAAAATATTTTTTATATGGTTGATTTAGGCAATTATTCAAATCGACATTGAACTATGCAAGCTGCTTATGATGGATCAGAGATCATTGTGGACAGTCTCCAGTAAATAAATGCAAATGAAACCAGGACGAATACCAGCACCAGGATAAGATAGAGTATATTCAGCTCGATTACAACTGTGGCAATAAGCATACTCAGCACGCCGAATGCGTAATATCCCCAGGTGAAAGAACTGACGACTTTTTTCTGACCTATGAAGGCATGCATCAGATATGATATGATGGCGAAAAGCATTGCAAGAAGACCTATTACCCCGAATGCAACGGTCTTGCTGGAGATGTCAATATAGGAAAGGTAAAAAACCAGCACAGATATTATAAGGACTAAAATCGAAGCAATGATCCCGGTCATCTTTCTTGGAGTTACCATAGTTTCGGATAACCTACAAGGCTAAATAGATGTTTATTAATGTTATTTCCAGCTGGATTTTGAGCCTAACACAGCTGACCTAAAGTATCTAATCTAACGAAGGTTATTTTCAGTTTTTTGATTGCATCAGATCCCATCTCTATCAAATACTATTTAGAGAACCACCCCGTCTGAAGTCGGCCTGACATCCAATCCTATTTCTGTTCCATGCCATGAATGCAATGGCATGTCTTAAATAGCAAGGGTTACCACGAAGAGAAAGGGTGTTGGGTTCGGATATATATCAAGCCTTGCAAGAACAGGTAGTGTAGCGATGTCAGGAAGAGATGAAAAAATAATAGCCTCTTAAACGGGACAAAGGAATGTTTTTCAGACAGCAGCAAGCCATTCCGTCAGGATGAAGAATTAACTAGCTCCTCGGTTTTTGTATATATAAAAAGAAGCCATAAAGCTGAAAATAACGGTTAAATTTGGATAATGTAAGAAGTAATTTGTTTCTGATCATAATTTCGATTGGGATTTTGCAAAGTTTATGAGATCAAGCAAAGACATGAACGCTTCACTTGCATCGCTTTCTTTTACCACTATAATTGCATCGGTGTAACTATTCGTGGTCTCTTCGATGTTTATTCCCGTAAAAGCAAGTTTTGAATACAATGACATCAGGAACCCGGGGGTTTCCAGCAGCGAAACTGGAGCTTTGATAATTATTACTGCTAAATCCATCCTCTTATCTATTACGCCTCTTCTCAATGCGTCTGATATTTCAGGGAGATTCCGGTTCTCCACAATAAGGGTTGTGTATTCAGATCCCGTGGAAATATATAAAGCGCCTGAAAGGTTCAGGTCGACCACGTCTCTGAACACTTTCTCATTTCTTTTCACAGGTATAACAATCTTTGCAATAGAAGTAAGAAGGTGCACGCTTGTTTCAGAGAGGACATTGAATACCTTCCCATCCGATCTTCTGGACACTCCGCGGTTCCTTTTAAGGGCAGATATTATCGCCTCAATGTTGACCTTTTCACCAAGTTTCGCCTCTATTACAGGAATCAGGTCTCTTGCCACAGCGCTGAGGTTAACATAACCTTTATTGAGAGAGGTTGCAAGAAAAATGTCATTTGTGACAATATTTTTAACGATTCTGTTAATACTCAAATCCATTTTAGTCATTTTAACCAAGCTATGACCAATTATGGTCATAAAGTATTAATAATTTTTCAAAATCAACGCAGTAGAACAAAACAAACTCAGAGGGAATGCTGTAAGTCAGAAGCGAAGTTTCCTGGGTGTGTTTGAACTTAAGAGGAAATAGAAATGGATCTGGAATGTTCAGTATGTGGCGGAAAAGTAATAGCACCCGATGATGCATTAAAGGGCGAGATAGTCGGTTGCGAAGACTGCGGATTGGATTATGAGATACAGGAAGTGGTAGCTGGAACCATAACCTTGAAAGCTGCAGAAAATGTAAAAGAGGACTGGGGAGAATAATCAAATTCAGTTTTTACACATTTTGTATTTTTTTAAAAACGGATATCTAGATTTCTATTTTAGAGGTGGTTGTTCTAATTGAAGACTGTAGGTATTATAGGGGCATCTGGATATATNNTATATCGGCGGCGAACTGTTGCGACTGCTTTTGTCGCATACTGAAGTCCAGGTGAATGTGGCAACTTCTCAGCAACATTCGGGCGATTATGTCTTCAGGGTAAATCCAAATCTGAAAGGCTTTACGGATCTGGTTTTTACAAACGATGCTCCGGAAGAGGTTGCGTCAAAAGTGGATATCCTTTTTATGGCAGTCCCACACGGTTCGTCTGTTGAGCATGTACCGAAGATAGCTGAAATGGGCGTGAAGATCATAGACATGAGCGCAGATTTTAGACTAAAAAATCCTGCTGATTATCCGACCTGGTACGGGTGGCAACATCCGGCGCCAGATCTTCTCTCAAAATTTGTATATGGAATGCCGGAACTTCACAGAGAAGAACTGAAATCAACCCATTTCGTTTCTGTACCTGGATGCATAGCGAGTTCATCGATCTACAGCCTTGCACCACTCGCAAAGGCTGGTTTGATAAATGGAGTGGCAATCGTTGACGCCAAGATCGGGTCCTCCGGATCAGGAAATAAACCATCGATCTCGACGCATTTCTCCGAGAGATATAATTCAGTTAGGATATACAGCCCATCAGGTCACAGGCACATTGGAGAGATTGAGCAGGAACTCTCCATTGTTTCAGGAATCAAGACAACGGCCACCATGTCGGCGCACTCGATCAACATGGTTCGAGGAATACTGACGACCAGCAGTGTTTTTGTTGACCATGACGTTGGGATGGCAGAACTGTGGAAAGTTTATCGCTCAATGTACGGTAAGGAGCCGTTTGTAAGGTTCATGATGGACCCAAGTGGGCTATATAAATATCCCGATCCCAAGCTTGTGATGGGCTCAAATTTTGTGGACCTCGGATTCGCCATTGATCAGCACGTGAAGAGGGTGGTTGCCATAGGCTCAATAGATAATCTCATTAAAGGTGCAGCCGGGAATGCGATCCAGTCAATGAACATCATGGAAGGTTTCGAAGAACGCGAAGGGTTAATGATGTCCCCAATGAGACTGGTGTAAGACTTGGTAACTGTTTTAAAGATAGGCGGGAGTCTCATGAAATCAGGCATCAGCGAAAACCTGATCAATGACATTTATAGGCGGAAGGACGAGGGATATATAATTGTCCATGGCGGCGGTCCTGCAGTCACAGAACTTTGTGGAAGGCTTGGAATGGATGCCAGATTTGTTACCTCACCAGAGGGAATCAGGAGCAGGTATACAGATGCAGAAACAATGTCTGCCTACCTCATGGCAATGCGTGGCAGCGTCAACGCAACAATTGTCCTGGCCCTCCAGAGAGCAGGGTTGAAGTCCTTCGGTATGTCTGGAATAGACGGGCCGACTATAATGGCGGAGAGAAAGAAAAGGCTTATAACAATAAACGAGAAGGGAAGGAGAATGTTCATTGATGGTGGCTACACGGGCAGGATACTGTC
>DAQB01000112.1:0-2820 GCA_002502705.1 Thermoplasmatales archaeon UBA582
TGTGATGGGAATTTAGGAAATTTTCTTATTCATATATGAATAAATTAAGGAAATCTGGAATTGCCTTTTCATGGATAAAGCGATGAAGTAAATTATGATTGGAGAATGAGACATTTATATAAAAAGACAAATTTTAGTGTTAATTATCATTATTTTCGTTACAAACCTGAAAAAGCGGCTCGTTTTTCAGCAGAGAAATGAGGGCGACTTTAATGATCCTCCGAAGAAAATTGATCATAGTTGTACGATCTTCATGATTAGAGAGACGCGGGCCCCAGCCTTGTTTGCCATAATTTGCTCTGGGGATCGGCATTTCTCCTGGTAGCGAAAANNCTGTGAATAAGATGAGGGCCAGCTGCATTTTTTTCTCTCATTGATGCTTATTTGAACGAAATGAATGAGTTCAGTCCGTTGAAAAATAAGTCTTTATTTTGCCATTATAATGTGCCATGTAAAGGCATATATCTCCCGGATAAGACTGATCTGTGTAAATAATTGATTCAAGTCCATAGGAGTGTTTAATGTGTATAAGGACATCCATAGGAATATAACTGACCTGGCTTTTGTCTATTAATACATACTTAAAAGAAAAGTTAAGGCTGAGGTTGTCATAGATAAAGAAGGATAGATTTGCAGGCGTGTTCCAGTAAAACGAAAATGCATTTGGATCATCAGCCACGTAAGGAAATAGGTTGTCTGAGGCTATTATGCTTGCATTTTTTGGAATAAATGAAGTCATCTTCACTAAATCATGATATTCGGTATTCAGTGAATATGAGAAAGCATAACCAGAATCAACCGTTTTCTCCTCGTTCGACGGGTTGAGAGGGCCAATCAGGAAATTGAACAGCACCAATAATATAAGGATAACGCCCAGGACATATTTTACTGTCCCTTTATGCTTCCTGTAATACGCCTTTAGAAATAGGGAATTGCGAGTTGCTATGATCGCAGTGAGCATAATCAATGCTGCAATTACCGAGAGAAAGATCCGAAGAGTGGGCTGATATGAATATGCTGATTCATAAACTATAACTGCAGAAAGACACAGTAAGATCGTATAAAGTGCGATTCTCAGCATTTTGGCCGATCTCACAGAGTCTCTGTTTCCCCTGCCGATAGCAAGGATTAGACCGATGAACAGAGCAGGTAGTGCTATGAAACTATACTGATCCTGAATTGTGGCATATTGTGGAATAACTAGAATGGACTCATATAACCAGGGAAGAGCGATCAAGAGATGTCTGCGGTAAAAAAGCGGAATCAGTCCTAAGGAAGAATATAATATTCCCCAGTAAAGTAAAGCAGATCCTGTTGAATAAATGGAAAATGTTGTTGGGTAAAAACTTTCAGAATAGTTACCCTTGATGATACCAGTCGAAACCGTATTATGCAGAAGGGAAGGCAGGATTTGATATTGTGCCTCCTTGATGACAATTAATATAAAGACTGACATTATTGACAGTAATATTAATGAAATACTCCTTTTCGTCAGATAATCTTTCTTTAAATTGCCCTTAGAAATTATATCTTCATAATAGAAGAACAACAATACACCCAATGTCAGTGGAGGAAAAACCTCAAGTGTCAGGGATCCAATTGCAATTATGGCTGCAGAGGCGGCGTATCTCTTTCTGGCCACGAGGAAGAAAAGTGTTAGTATCTCAACAGGAATCAGAGACATCCAGTGGAAATCATACATCTGTGATGCAATATATCCCACATTTGAGGCATAAAGTATTGTAACAAACAGGGATTGCCTGTCCGAGAGCCCATAATAACGCGATATTGCGTTCAGTGGTATAAGGGAAAGGGAAAAAAACAACGCCTGACAGACAAACAGGAATATCGGCTCACTTAGTTCCTGATATGCAAGTGAAAAAAGGAGCGCAATGTATGTTGAGTGAATCTCCAGATGGGAAAGTACTCCGTAGGTTTCAAAATCGCCAGCTTCAAACAGTAAATAACCATGGAAGTTATCTCCAAGCATCTGCATTTCGATACCAAGATCCCAGTTTGAAGTGTAAAAATTAATATATCTCAGGTATGAGATCAATGACATTATTATGACGACAGCAGGGATGGCTATTGCAAGGTATTTTCTCTGCTGCCTTGAAAGAATCCTTCCATTATCNNCTGTTTTTCCATTTCTGTATTTCTGGAATATCGTTATTTGTCTATTAAAAGGGAGGGATTTGACGCCTTTAAAAGAGAACTTTTCCTGGATAAATTATTTTAATATACAGATATGATTTCAGGCCGTGGTACTGTTCCCCTTCATCTTCAAAAGATTTAGGAAAGTAGTTAAGTTAGGTATCGTAAGGGCGGCAATAGTTTCAGCGATTATACTGACATATGCTGTATTTTCTGAATATCTACTGCAATACAACAATCCAGCATCCGGAGTTCATTCACTTTTTGACAGCCTTTGGTGGGTCATGCAAACAGTTACCACCGTAGGATACGGTGATACTCCGATAGTGGGTTTTTATGCCCGTTTAAACGGAATGTTCATTATGGTAGCAGGTATTGGCNNTCGCTCTTTGACAGCCTCTGGTGGGTTATGCAAATTGTCACCACGGTAGGATATGGTGACACTCCTATAGTGGGTTTTTATGCCCGCCTGAACGGAATGTTCATAATGGTAGCAGGTATTGGCAGTATTGGATTCATACTTGCTAACCTGGGTGTTAGCATAGTGGATTCACAGCTGGCCAGAAGATTGGGGCAGGCGAAGACCAAAATGAAACAGCACATAGTAATATGCAATTATAATGATCAGGCATCTGAAATAGCGGAAGACATTATATCGGAAGGGAG
>DAQB01000112.1:2842-29078 GCA_002502705.1 Thermoplasmatales archaeon UBA582
CATCCAGCTGCAGTAGATGCCAAGTCGCTTGTAGCAGCGATGACAGTGAGAAAAATTAATCCAGACGCATATATCATAGCTGAATTGTTGCAACGGGCCAGTGAAATACATGCGATAGAGATAGGCGTTGATGAAATTGTCATCAGGGGGAATATCTCATCCATGCTGATATCCAATGCAATACTTAATCCCGGAGTTTCGAAACTTTATTCCGAGCTGCTTTCCGTAAACGGTAAGCTGAAATTCAATGAATCTGCAATTGAATCTAATTTCTTAGGGAAACCTTTCCTAGAGTTTAAGGAATATATGGAAAAAGCGGGAAAAATAATTCTAGCCTTGAGGAAAGGCGATGACCTCCTATTTTCTCCGGATCCTGACAGTAAGATAGATGCAAATTATGCCATCTTTATTTCTTCAAATAAAACGCCATAGTGGCCTTTTAACCGTTTGGTAAATTCTGGAAGTACCCACCAAGAGTAATTTTTCCCTACACTAATAATGACGAAAACGTTAATATGAGTCTCATCCTATATATGTTTAATGGAATCAGGTGAAATAAGGTTAGCGGTTTCCACGGAAAAAGGGGCGTTTATCTTAAAATCTTCAAATTATCGCAGTAATTGGTCTATCAGTAAAGGTCTGATGACTGACCAGAGTGTCAACAATATAATATCAACTGATAAAGGGACATTATTCGCTGCAACACTTACTGACGGTATTTTCCGCTCATACGATAAAGGCAAGAACTGGAACCAGTCAAGCAAGGGTCTTATAGTAAGGAAGGTCTGGTCGATTGAACAGGATAAACATAACCAGGACAACCTGCTGGCAGGGACCCAGTATGGGCATATGTTCAGTTCCGCTGATTCAGGAAATACCTGGGAAGAAGTTGTCGGTTTATATGACGCCCCAAACAGAAACAATTGGGGAATCGATTGGGGTTTTGGAACCACAGGTTTAACTATTCACACTATTAAGAGTGATCCAAATAAAAAGAATCGTTTTTATATCGTTGCTTCCGGGAATGGCACTTACAGGACTGATGATTATGGAAAAAAGTGGAAAGCCCTGAAAGAAGAATTATTGGATGACTGCCCACTTGAATTTGGCTCCAACACTTCTAAAGGGAAGAAGATCTCGGTTGAAGAGAAGAAGAGGGAGCATTTACAGGGCGTTCATTCATGCACTCACAAGCTTGCACTTTCTCCTTCACGTCGTAATACCATATTTCAGCAGAACCATTGCGGTGTATTCAAAAGCACAAATTCCGGGGACAGATGGTCCGATATAAGCCCGGAAAACAACAGGCATGGTTTCGGTATTACAGTTACGCCTGGTGATATTGAAAATATTTTCACTATCCCTGCAAACCAGCGAAAATGCAAGAAACATAATTCCTGCATTCAGGGGCAGTTAACTGNNCTCCACAATTGTGTTCTTAGAGACTGTTTAACAAATGACAATTTGCCTGAACCAGGTGTTTATTTCGGCACCACCACGGGGGAGGTTTATGCTTCCCTGGACCTGGGTCACACATGGAAGGAGATAGCAACTAATTTACCCCGCATACAGGGAGTTTCTGTAATAGCAGCTTAGTATATGCCTATTTAGCGATTCTGATCATCCCCTCCACACAGCGTAATTTCCTTGACCGTCTTTACTTGTAATCAACATGTCAAACGAACTTCAGCATTTTCAAATCAGGCTCTATTTCTCTCTTAATTATCTCTTCAATTCCAGTTCCCTCTTCCTGCGCCTTCCTGCAGAGTTTAACAGTGGTCTCATGATCAATAGTCCTGCTCTGACCTTTTCTGTTATAGATGACTATTTCACCAAAGTTCTCGCAATCTATCATAAATCAGCATTATAGATTCATTTTAAAGGTAACTGGCATTTTATTTTAAATGCCCTCACTTTTCAGTCATACTTTTCAGTCAGGCAAATCAATATTTGTTGAGTCTTTGCTTATTGATTTGATTTAGCAATTCTAAAAAAATATTTTATGCAACAATATTAAAACCAGCTCAATCAGTTGTAAGTGGCGGGTCAGAGTTTTAACTTCAGAGATATTCTACCATTATTCATAACAGCAATGATTGATTTTATCGGTTTTGGTATTATAATTCCAATAGGCCCATATTATGTTGAAACATTTCATGGAAATGCCTTTGATTTCTCGATTCTCCTTGTTGTATATTCTGCTGCGCAATTTATTGCATCACCATATCTCGGAAGACTATCAGATAGATTTGGGAGGAAGAGGGTTCTTTCCATCGGGTTGTCAGGTGAGATAGTTGGTTACATTATTTTCGGCTTATTACCGTTGCTTCTTCTACTTTACTTAGGAAGACTCATAACTGGGGCAACTTCTGGAAATCTTCCTGTTCTGTATTCATTTGTTTCAGACAAAACCGATACTGGAAACAGGACAAAGGCTATAGGTCTGATTGGTGCCGCTATGGGGGTAGGATTTGTTATAGGCCCTGCAATTGGTGGACTGCTGTCCGTATTTGGATACCGAATTCCGATACTTTTTGCAGGAATTCTATCTCTGGTGAACCTAATACTAGTGCAGAGGTTGCGGGAAGAGAAGAAGATAGCAAAATATCAAAAGAGAAGTCTGATAAAAGCTTTCAATGCTTCGCCTTACCTGTTTTTGTCCATAACAACGATTGCGATCGGTTTCGTGATGCTACAGACTGTTCTTGCATTTTATGGACAGGCCATTTATAACTGGACAGCGCTTATCGTTGGAATTCTTCTTGCTGTAGTGGGAGTAGAACAAGCTATTTTCCAGATTGCCTTAGTACCAAAGCTGGTTCTGAAAATTGGTTTATTCGAAACTATTGTGATTGGAATTCTATCATTCATTATATCTTTTCTCTTGCTTTCTTTCAGGATACCTGAGATATTCGCTATTATATCGCTATCGCTGTTCGCATTCGGATATTCACTCTTTCAAACACCCATTATTTCATTCGTCAGCCAGATATCATTTGAGGGGTCAATCGGTGCAAATTTAGGCATTACCCAATCCGCACAATCCATGGCAAGCATAATAGGGCCCCTAATAGCAGGTTACCTCTTCTATTCGATATCCAAATTCATACCTTTCCAGATCTCAGCTATAATGGGGATATTATCCTTAATCTTGATTGAAATAACGATTCATAGATATACTAAAAAAACAGTATTCGGGTGAAATTTCAAATTGGACTCAGTGATGGATACCTGAGATATTAAACAATTTGTCTTTTTTGCGATTAATCGTAGAAATAATTGAGAATGAAAACCACGTTTATTCAATAGCGAAATTTTTATATTTATACCATGATTATACTCATGTGGGTCGCCTTACTATAGATAAAAAGTTTTTAATTAAGTTCGTCGCTTTTGGTTTGGTTATTTTTTCCATCCTTGCTTACTATAATATAACCATTAACGTAGTTGAACCTTCAAATAATAGTCGCACTATAGAATCAATTCAATATTCTGCAGTTATGAATAATTCAAAGGTTAAATTTAGTGAAAAAACCCTTGTTCTGTGGAACAACTCGATAGTTAAGGGGAACTGCCGATTTGGAGATACTTTTTTCAAACCTTGTGGGTTAACATATGATCAGATGAATCAGCTTATCTATGTTGTTGACAGGGAAAGTAATAACATAGCAATATTAGACCCAAACGATCAGAATGTTACATCTATAATCCATGGAATTACGGAACCTTCTGCAGTTGCTGTCGATAAATTAGATGGAAATATTTATGTCTCGTCCTTTTCAACTGGGAGTGTTTTTATTATTAATACGACCAATCAAAAAGTAATAGGAAATATTTCAGTTGGACTCTGCCCTGACGCATTGTCTTATGATTCATCCAACGGGTTACTATACGTTGCCAATTTTGGCTCAAACAATGTCACAGTAATTGACGGTAATCACGTGGTCAATAACATAAACGTAGGATTAAATCCAACTTCACTTGTATGTGATCCATCAAACGGTAATATTTACGTTGCAGATTGGGGGTCCAACAACATATCTGTTATAAATACTATAACGAGCAGTGTTGCTTTAAACATTAATGTTCAGGATTGCCCAATGGCAATAATATATGACATCACCAACAATTATCTGTACGTGGCTGATAAAGGGCAATCTAATGTGACAGTTATAAACGGACAAAATAGAGTTATTGGAAATATATCCGTTGAAAGAGGGCCGTCAAGAATGGCATTGGATCCAAGCAGTTGCTTACTTTATGTATCAGACAATTCTGCCTCTGCAATCTCAGTTATCAATACATCACTTGGTAAAACCATCACTAATATTAGCAGCACTGGAGGCGGTCCAATGGGCATTGTATATGACCAGACGAATGAAGAAGTATTCTCTGCGAGTGTTTTTAATAATTGCATTGCTGTAATAAGCACTCAACAAAACAAAATAATTGGTACGATTTCACTTGAGTTAAACCCTGAAAAACTATTTTTAAATCCACTGAATAAAAATCTTTACGTCACACTTTCGTGTTATGCGGATTTATTTTCAGGCATTAACAATAAAGTATATGTTATAAATGATAGCAACCTTAAATCCTCCAGTTTTAATGTTGGGATTGGTCCGTTCGGAGCAGCAGTGGATCCCAAAGATAATCGGTCATATTTCACCAGCATGGGATCCGATAATATAACTGTCGTAAACATTTCCAATGATGCAATTTCTGGAAAGATCAATGCAGGAAGCCCTACTTTTTCCGCGCTATATGATCCACTAAATTGCCTGCTTTATGTTACTGATGCTTTCAAACCATTAATTAACGTACTAAATTTAACCACAGAAAAATTGCAGTGCAACATATCAGTAGGTTATGGGCCAGTTGATCCAATATTGGACAGATCTAATGGGTATATCTACGTGGCAAACAGGCTTTCTTCTAATGTTACAATTATAAATGGGTCTACGAACAGGGTTATAGGAAATGCAGTTGTTGGAAAAAGACCTGAAGGTCTTGCATTCGATCCTAATTTAGGTAAAGTATTCGTAACTAACTGCTGTTCTTCAAACGTATCCATTATTAATGCTACTAATGGGAAGATTTCCGGAAGCATTAAGGTATCACCCGGGCCGGATGCCCTGGCATTTGATACCCACAGTGGACTGTTGTTTGTTGTAAGTAACGTTGGAAATGTATCAATTATTAACCCGAATAATGGGTCCTTTTTATGTTCATTAGAGGCGGGGTTTCTATCATTAAATGTGCTGTTTGATCCCTATAATAATAACATATATATTTCAAGTGGTGAGTCGGGTACTGTAACCATCATTTCACCTGAAGATAATGCTCCTAAATTATATGCTGTCAACTTCGTTGAGTCAGGGTTACCGAGTGGAATGACATGGAGCATGATTTTCAATGGAGTTCCAAAAAATTCAACAACAAATTTAATTGAGTTCTTTGCAGTCAATGGGACTTATTCCTATTCTGTCGAGAATGTTTTAGGATACTTTATTCATAACTATACCCCAAAGATCGATGTAGCTGGCTCAAATGTTACAAGTCAGATATTGTTTAGTAAAAACGTAACTACATCATCATTATCGTCTGTGGATAAATATGTGCTGACGGGAGCAATTGTTATAGCTGCAATAGGGATTTCCATTTTAACGATAAGAAGGAAAAAACAGACTTGATACATTCTAACTAAGTTGAATACCACGAAGTAATGAAACCATTAAAAATGAAATTCAGTTTTGTTCAGACTAATCCTGATAACACCTCGTTTACCAAACCATATTTTTAAGGTTCCCAAGTTTGAAATTTTTTTCCTATGACATGATAAAAGCAATAGAATGAGAGATAGTTATTTGGTTACTTCTGTTAATAGAGGTAAGCGGCCTAAACGAAATTCATTTAAATTAATATTTAATATAATGTTGTCATCTCTATCATACACTTATAATCGATATTTTATAGTGTGTTAACCATTACTAATAAAAGAATGACCATATCAGGTCAATAATGCATTATATAAGGTAATCATTTATAATTCCATCACAAATTGTTTTATCTTCAAGAGGTACAAAACATCATTACCGAGAGCAACCCCTGAAAAAATTCTATTGATCCTTCGTACCAATTATTTTACAGGTAATTTCTAAATAAATTGATAATGTTAAGTGCAGGCAGTATTTCAGGGCATTCCAACGCACATATTGTAATTAATTCCAACGCCGTATAACAGATATTATACGGCGTTCATTCCTAGAAACCTTATGGAATGATTATGGCAATTAAAAATGTGGCTGCAGATNNCATGATATTTAGTCTTTCCAGACATCAGGCAAGGAAAAATCTCCTGGTCAATCATGTTATGTTAAAGTTATGGCCATATAACAATTGAATATCTCATTTCTATGTACAATAGGTGGTATATCATCATTAATTATTAATATGTAAGAAGCCATCTTGTATTAATACCTGTTTACACATTAGTATATAGTTATTATACCGCGTAACTACATATACTATACTTAATGTGCTATTTATATTCAGACATTTGTCCGTTTAACTGTGAGGAGAAGTTTCAATAACTGCGTTTGTGAATTGCTGAAGCATTATTATATATCTATAGAAGCGGTATACTACATATATAAGCATGTATATACAGTATACACTGTAATCTCATTCGGGATCAGGACCTAAAATCAAAAATAAACTTAAAATCAATCTATTTACTGACAACATATAACACTATGAGGAGATTCTACCTTTATTACCTGATAAGTCTGGTTGTATTTTATATTGTATACTTTTTATTGATTTATCCTGTATTAGAGAAGATGTTTCCGGGCTCACTATTTCTTTTCCTTCCAGTAATAATTGTTTTTCCTTTCATCGGGGTTTCCAAAAACAAAGGTGAAAACTAACGTGTGGTTAGAATTATCTAAAGACTTTAAACCAGACAAATTTTGTACCGGTTGCTATACTTTATGGCCAGTGCCCATGTTTTGATAAAATAATAGTTGTGCATGAATACAAACTTGGAATCAATTTACAATTAGTATCGGCCATATAGAGAGTACATACTTATCATGTTAATACAATAATTATATTATATTGGTGTAACATATTAATATTAGAAGATTTGAATCTTTAAGGGTAGGTAAAAAAGGGGACAATTTTTTTATTTCTATAGCATATCGAGATTCCATTAAATAGAACTCGTAAACTCATGACACACTGTTATAGGGTTAAAAGAGATTCATTTCATGATCTATTTAAGAAGAATGAACCTTTTAGGAGTTAACATTTAAGTAATGGTATATCATATTTTTTACTAAGTGGCGAATATTTTGGTTGAAAGTAAACGTTTGACTTTAGCATTTACGGTCTTTTCGGTCGCAATTGTAGTGTTAATCTCCTTCAACTTACCATTTTCCGCAAATAATAATCTAAACAATGTAATACCATTTCGAAATGCATCCTGTTACTACTCTGGGGAGCAGAATATATCAATTAATGCAAATGGCCCAAATGCAATTGTATCCTTTGGTAGTTACGTATATGTCGCGGATTTTAATTCAAGCCTTATTACAGTTATTTCCGGCACTAGAGCCTGCAGCTTTGGTTCTCACTTAGTAGATAAGCCAAACGGTTTAACTATTGCCACATATTGTGGCGTCACTTTCCTCCTAGTATCAAGTTTGGGGTCATCATCAGTCCAGTTGTTTCTAATAAACGGTATTGATAAATATACGGGACAATGCCCAAACCCCACAAATCCAGATTGTGTTAATAATATTAGCGTTGCACCTTCCCTCGGCGGAATTGCTTATAATGCCAAGCTTGGGGAGGTATATGTTTCATCCTGCCAAGCCAAAGCAGTGTTTGTATTCTCGATTGCATCTGCCGAAAGTCGTGCTGCTTCTGTGAACGTAACTAAAATACCTGTTGGTCCTAATCCAACATGGGTAATTTACGATCCTCTGGATTGTTATATCTACGCTGATGTGGAATCAAATGTTGCAAATTACACTGTTGTATTATCAGGAACACAAGAGATACACAATTTCACCAGCCTGCCCTGTATGCCATTAACTTATGATGCGAACTACTCCGGAGTTGTGGGAGTTGCAAAAACTGGGTTATATGTGTTTCAAGGTACGAATCCTTGCCACAAGTACAGTTTTACGGTTTCAGGTATTCCGTGGGCAATCAGTGCTGGTCCTTCAAATTATATTTATGTTGCAAATCAACCCGGTAATGACGTATACGTTTTAAACAGTACTGGAATTTCATCTACAATTCCAGTTGGTGAATCACCCCAGGGCATTCATTACGATCCAGAAGACAAAGTAATTTATGTATCAGATTTCAAAGTAGCGGAGGTTACCACTATTGACGTTTCACAGCCAAAATACTACAATGTAACTTTTGAAGAAAGTGGATTATCTGCAGGTGATACTTGGTGTGTCAATTTTAATGGTAATTCAAAGCAGTCAACTTCTAGCTGCATAGAGTTTCTGCACTTACTCCCCGGATCCTATTATTACAGTCTTTCCGGGCCGAGCAACTTTAGAAGTTCGATTCAAGGCTGTCAGTCTGTAACTGTTAGTGAAAATCAGACACTAAATGTAGCCTTCAGCCAGCTTTATACAGTTACTTTTGCTGAATCCGGTTTACCTTCTCAGGATACCTGGTGGGTAAATTTCAATGGAGACAACCTAAGTGCATCCGGTTCGGAGAGTTCAATTGTCTTCACNNAGTAGTATCGGGAGACTATTCATATTATATAGGTTCACCAGACGATTACAAAGCTTCACCAGGGAGTGGCTTCATTAACGTTCCTCAGGCTGGTGACTTAGTAGATATTACTTTCTCCCCATCAGATTATCTTGTAACTTTCGATGTTTATAATTACAATATAGTTAATGGGAAAAATTGGACTGCATATATTGGAAGTTTAGCTGGCTTATCATGTGACACATCTGTAATCTCTCTTGGTCTAGAAAATGGCAATTACAACTATAGTATAGTTGCACCGCCTGGATTTTCTTCGATACCGTCTGCAGGAGAATTTACTGTTGATGGTGGGCCAATTACAATTTACTTAAACTTTACAAACACGTTCTCATTTGTATTGACATCACAGAATAGTGCGATATCAGTAACAGCAGGAGAAAGTATTAGTGATTTACTTAATGTAACTGTCACCAATCCCAATGGAAATCCGATAAATTTAATAGCTTCTGGAGTTCCAATGGGCGATACATTCACCTTCAGCAGCAATTCAATTGATCATAGCTTTGATTCAACATTCCAAATCAATACTTTGTCATCCAATACACCAGGTACTATCAAAATTAAAATTACTGCCGAGTCTGGAAATATGTTCAGTAATATAACTATATCACTGACAATTCTGCCACACACAGAACAGATTTACAATATTACATTTTGCGAGTCTGGATTGCCACAGCATGCCTTGTGGTTTGTCGATCTAAATGGGACGATCAAGAATTCAACTACCACATTCATTTACTTCGGCGAGATAAATGGTAATTACCATTATAATTTATACTCATTTGGATACCTGGCGGCGCCATTTTCTGGAAATTTACTGGTTGATAATTCAACCAGGAGTATTAGCATTATTTTTTCGTCATCTGGTCCCGAGAATAACCTCTTAACAGGTGAATTTTTCTATGACCAGGTACTCAATTCCAGCAAGTGGTTTCCAACTTTTCAAGCCGGTAATTTATTTTATAATCTTATCCTGGAATTTTTAAATCTCCATATGTATGGGATCAAAACTGGAGTCGGATTGGAATTTCTTATGTCTCCAAATAGTTATATTGGGTCATATTCAATCATAAAATCCAACTCATCATTTACGGCCCCTCTTTCCGCCTCTAATTCATTTATCGTTTATCCGACAAATGTTCCTCAGAATACGGTTGCTTATCAGGTTCAGTTAAGCAATTCTAATTCAAACTCTATTCAACCAAAATTTGAATTTTTGGAAAATGGATCTGCGTATCTAAGTGAGGGTGCACTATCTCTTGAAGTAGCGTCTGGACTCTCAACTAACTTGGAGTATACCACAACTTTTGAATTGTTTAATGGATTTATGGCGTTTCTCCTTTCAGACTCTAAAGGGCTAATTGCAGTTAGCATGAGTTCTGTACAGCCGATTTCAGAAATGGGTTCCTACAGCCTTGAATTTGGAATTCCATATGCCTCATCTCTTGTAACCGGTGCAGGCTCTGTAGGTGCAGTGTCAGTTAGCGCAAATGTAACTTCTTATATGACATACGACGTTAATGAAAATATTATTCTGAATGAAACAGGATACAACAATAAGACATGGGGATGGAATTCCTCACTTTCCACCTATCTGATTAATTATGCAAACGGTAGAGAATTTAATTTTAACTCGAGCTCAGTTTCTTCAATTTACGCTTCCGGTATACCATCAGGAGACTACGAGATATTTGTTACAGGTCAAATATTTAATCTCTCAACTAAAGTAGGCCCTGTGGTTGAATCACACAAATTTTTGTTAATTGGTGATCCATCAACACCATTTACTACTTCGGTTCCAATCAAATTTACCCTCTCTGCTCCTGAAATGCCTGAGATAAAACCTAATCCAATGGTTTTCCCATCACACAAAGTGCTTCAGTTCCAAAAAGTATTCGTGACACTTTCGCCTACGGGCGGAACGGGCATTTATTCATACTCATGGCAAGAAAATGGGGTGAATCTTTCCTTTACCTCAAATAGCATAAACTTAAGCTTTAACTCGTCAGGTCAAAACACATTGAGTGTCGTTATAACGGCAACGGGAACATACTTAGGTTTACCAGTGATAGGCGTCAATAGTTATCTGGCATTAGTTTTTAGTGTGATGCCGCTAGGTTATTTCTTAGGATTGAGCACAACTGGCGGAAACGCTACTTTAAGTTACCATGGAAATGCAAATGAAGTTCTGGCCTATTCGAACGGAAATAATTTGCTGCTCTCCGGAACTTTAGGAGACACTTCTGGGTCCATATATCCTGGCGGAATAGTAAAGGACATTCTTAATATATTGGGCATTAACTACCCATATGAAGGAGTCATAGGAGAATATAATAATATTAACAGTACAGAAAATATCCTGATTCAGCCCCAATCAAGTCAGATGTTTTCAAATTTAACTATTCCTTCACTGGGGATTCCAAGTAATGATTGGACTAGCCTCACCGGGAAGGCCTTCAACCTGATATTGAGCCCGTATACAGATAATGCCATAATTAGTAACATTCTTGTCGCGGTCCTCTCCGCATTGGGGTTCGTTTCTTCAGAACTTTCTTCCATAATTCCTGTAGCACAAATAACTGCTTTCATGACAACATTTATAACAAGGCTTGCTGAAATGTTTGCCTCTGACATTCAGGGTTTATATCTATCAGGTAGTTTATCATCTGACATAGGGATTGCGGGAAGATTATTGGGGAATGCTGTCTCTTTGCTTAAGGATGCGGTATTGGGTTCTGTTGAAGGTTATCTTGAACAGTTTACCACTGATTCTGCAGAACAAATTACAAGCTGTGCGATTAAGGCGACCACTATTGAAACCGAGTCAACTGCCTCGAGGATTTCTGAGTTAGCTATCCCGTTCCTTGATTTTATACCAATTGGTATTTTCGTAGCAAATCTTGTTTCAATAGCAGGTATCTTATTTGAGGGTGCATCAACTGAGCATTTCGCTATTGGTTCGGAGACTCCAATGGAAGGAGTCGCAGTTTCTGGTGATTCCAACGCTGCGCCCAGCGTTATTACAACCATTGGTAAAAATAGTTATGGTTACGATAACGGCAAATGGCAGAACACGACTTCACTCTTTATGAATTCTGGTTACAATAATTCGCATTACAGTTACATGTTTCCGGACCCAAATACTGTCACTTATTTTGTCTATCCGAATTCTAACGGTAGGGCAACAAACTATACAATAACCTTTTACACCATTGATGGGAATGAGACAGTGAAAGGGTCACTTTCCCCGGGCACGTACATGACTTATGAGGTATCAACAACAAATGGCACGATAAATGTAATAGCCATTCTTCATAAAGGTCCATCCCTTTTACCCTATTTAGTCGTTGTTCTGGTAGTTATTGCGGTCCTCATTTTAGTAGGAGTGATCATAAGAAAAAGAGAATGAAAGATTGGACCTAAATAAATAAAACCTGCTTCCAGAAATTACATTAAATTGATAATATTGCTAAAAAAGTAATTGACTTTTAGGTAAGTCTATGGATAAAATTCCACGGTGGACATTAGTTTATTCAAAAGACATTAAAGAGTTTACAAATGGTGAGATCGAATATCGTAGGTAGTTAACCCCTTTCGATTTAGATATTAAGATCGGTTTTGTCAGTTATATTAGAATGGATTGATTCACAAACTTAGCTGGCCATTAGGTATATAATTCCTTTACATTAGGCCAATGCAATACCTTTTTATGAGCCACTCGATTATATTACCATGGATAACAATGATCAGATTTTAGCGGAATTGAAAAAAATAACTGAATTGCTCACGCCAAAACCCCCTGCAGCGACACCGCCACCCCCAAAAGGCCTCATTAAAGAATTCAGGGCATTTCTATCAACATACAAAGTTCTCGGATTGGCAGTAGCCTTTATTCTCGCAATATACCTTGGCTTATTGATCCAGGCTATGGTCACTGACCTTATCATGCCAATAATACAGTACGCTACTCCGCCTGGCGTGACCTGGCAGAATATTGCAGTTGGACCCTTCCTCTTCGGAGAGTTCATCAATGCGGTAATCACATTTGTGATTGTTGCGTTTGTAATATTCATGATTGTTAAGGTATCCAGTAAAAAGCCCAAGTTAAAAAGGAAAGTGGATTAACACCAATAATAGTCCCACTATTTCCTCTTTAAACCCTGGTCATCTAATAATTAAAAATACAATCTAAACCGGTAAAGTTAAGCCAAACATGTAAGGTACACAATTCTTAAGTAGGCGAGTTTGGTATGTATTAGCATGACACAGGATACTAGTAGTTCAACAAATAAGGGTGGAAGGTCATTGAGTTACGCCCTCATAGGTCTAATTGTTGTTGTCGTAGTGGTAGCAGGCATTGGGTGGGGATTATACGCAACTAAGACGCCTGGACCTACTTTATCTGAAAAGGAGAGTCAGGTTACAGCCCTTGCGTATGAACACTGGCAAGATATAGGAATAGAGAGTCTTTCCCAGACCGTATCACAGTACACTTCTTCCTCAGTTCTATACTGGAACGTAAAGGGTAGCGCGCTAAATGGAACATATACAAATGCAAGTCAAATTCAGTCTACCTGGACCAAGTTTTTTGAGTATGATCCGATCGATTATTATTCCATCTATAACTTTAAGATTTCAATATCTGGCAACTATGCAAATGTTTCTGCGGATCTGTGGTTTCTTGTTTTGCTAAATGCCAGCGATAAGCAGAACTTATCCGGCCTAACTTCCATAAAGGGAAATGGTACCGTAAATAATACGGTTGCCACGCTTATACTCCCATATTTGCTGACCTACCAGGAAAGTGGCGGTGCATGGTACCTGGAAGGAGACTGGTGGGGGCTTCCAGCGCCAAATAATGGATTCGTCGTTAAAGGTATTGCGGAGCAATTCCTGAACCTTACCCTTTCCAGCCCACCTCCTGGATCAGGTGGAGTAGGAGGTTATTAATTTAGCAAGAAAATATCAACATTGAACTTTTCTTAAAAACTTCTTTGAAACACAATACTAATATAACGCAGACGAAAGAAGACTGCAATTAGATGAATTAATTATTTACTGGATTTCTTTCAACTGAAACGATAATGCCGAAAAGATATATGCTGGCAGGTGTGAAGGCGCTCCACTCACTGTCTTTTGTTATGATTTCCTATCTTAAAACGTAATTTTAGATTAGATAAAGTAAGTTTTCGCTTCCGGACAATCGTTGTAATATCATATCATTAACTTAGTAAACTATGAACAAGTGTTATAATTACCAAGCGCTCCCTGATCATGGAACAAAAGGATAAAGTTTTCAAGGGAAGGATTTTTGATGGTGAAAAAACGGTAGAAGAAGGGTGGATCGAACTGGACAAGGATGGGAAAATTTTGGAGATAGGGGAGGGAAAATTTCCGCACTCGTCTCCAAACGTATTTGGTGGACCGAACTTTACCATTCTTCCTGGTCTCGTAGATGCACATATGCATTTCTTTGGAAGCCGGTTGGAAGATATAGCTGAATGGAACATTATTCCACCAGAGCTCGTTGCCATAAGAAGTGTGCCGGATATGACGAACCTGTTATTCTCCGGCTTCACGGCAGTGAGGGATTTAGGAAGCAAAGCTGGCATCTATCTTGCTCAGGCACAATCTGAAGGCGATATCTTGGGCCCCACGGTGATCTCCTCAGGACATTCTTTGGCGCAGACAGGCGGTGATGACGATTTCAAGGTTCTTCCGCTTGAAATGGCTCAGGCGCTCTCCTATTCATATTATTGTGACGGGCCATGGGAATGTATCTCAGCTGTTAGAAAGGTGATTAGAGAAGGGGCAACGGTTATCAAGGTATATGCGTCAGGCGGTTTCGCTGCAGGGGGAAAGCCCATTCCAAATTTAACCGTTGAAGAGCTGAAGGCAATAGTTGCTGAAGGACATCGCGCAAATGTAAAGGTAACAGCACACGCTTATGGTGAGGAGGCATTAAATAATGTGATCGATGCGGGTGTTGATTCCATTGAACATGGAATTGGTCTCACGGAAGACATAGCTGAACACATTAGAAAGAAGGGGATTTTTTATGTTCCCACAATGAGTGTTTACAAAGCTGAGAAAACAAGCACAGGTTATGCCAATCTACTTTCAAGGATACGCGGTAGCAGCAGGGTCAACAGGAGCGAAATAATAAAGAGGCACCTGACAAAAGAGATAGAAATCGCGAGAGATTGTGAACTGAAAATTGCAGCTGGAACTGATTTTGTCGGTGCTCAATCCAGCAAGCACGGTAATAATTCCATCGAGATAGAATATCTTTCAGAATTTCTTGGTGCTAAAATGGCCTTGCGGGCCGGAACCTCGGGAAGTGCAGAGTGCGTGGGTCTCGAAAGCATGAGTTCTTTAAAAAAGAACGAGACTGCAGGATTTATTGTCACAGAGGGAAAACCTGATCTTATTTCCTCAGACATAAGAAAGGAGAGAATCAGGTTTGTAATTCATGATCACAAAGTCTTCAACGTAGCGAGGAACACTAATAATCTTCTTTGAACAATTTATTTTATTCTCATCGTCATATTAGATACGTATGCTGAAGATACCTTATAAGGACATAGAGACCATTATTGCATGGGAAAGAGAGAAATTACCAAAATACTTTTCACAGATTATCAATCTATGAAACCAGAACGCTCAGGCAACAAGACCAAACGTCGTGGGGTAATTATCCAATCTTTTCCAGAAACGCCCTTACAGAACTTTTGAAGGTTGGAGAACATGGTATTTGACAAAATACCCGAATGCAATTAACCTTGCTACCGATAAGATAGTCTGAAAAATGAAAGATATGAAGCAGGTCCTGCAACCGATAGATAATGAGATCATAAGGGAATGGGTTGAAGATCTAGTTATAGTGAAAACATACGCCGGACTGCGTTTTCAGGAGGCAATTATAAAAAAACTCGCTGAATTGAAAGGAAAAAACTACAGACTCGCAGAGCCTGGTGAAGAATCTAAAGGCATTGATGGTTATATAGGCGAATAACCCGTATCAATTAAACCTGAATCCTATGATTCGAAGAAAATGCTCCCTGAGATTATAAATACCAGGATCATCTATTATTCAAAAAGAAAAGACGGCATTCTTGTGAAGCCTTGAAATTTGCAGAGATACAGTTAAGCGGAATGTGCAACTTTCTCAAGTGTTTTCCTGTAAGAAAATGAATAATTTCCCAGTGATGCTATCTTTTTCCTTACCAGTTCCTTGTTTATGAAAATCTTGTTTTTCAGGAAGACGTATGCCGGGGTTATGCTATTTAATGGAAGTTCATCATTCTCATATTTAAGAAATACTTTTTTGCCCTTGACAAAGTCATTTAAATAAATCATTGATGCTTTCTCGTCCACTATTTCTATGCCATGCAATTTAATTATCATTCCATTTTCAAGCTTCAATGTTGATCCATCTATTACGTCAACGACTTTATTCATGCTGGTATTTTTTTCAGGCGTTTTCTCCTTGGGGTCAACAACCGGTTTTGCATCCTTGATCGCAGGATGATATTCCAGATTCTCATATTCCAATCTACCAGTTCTTCGCATTATTTCAAAATCAAATGTATATTCCTTTAGTGATCCAGCAAGGCCCACTTTCCTTTCTATAGTCTTAAGATACTTTTCGTTAAGCTCATAACCAACAGCGTTTCTATCATTTTCAAGAGCCGCTTTTATTGTAGTTCCACTGCCCAGAAATGGATCGAGTACTGTGTCGCCAACAAATGAAAACATCTTTATAAGCCTCTTTGGAAGTTCCTCGGGGAACATTGCTTCATGATCAGTCTGGCGCTCCCCTCCAAAATTCCAGTGGCTCGAGAAAAATTCCTTCCATTCTTCCTTAGATAAACGTGATTTCTCTTTTACCTCCCTGTCAACATCAGTTTTTCCTATTTTTTTGAAGACCAGTATGTATTCATAGTCCACCTCTATAATCCCATTTTTTGGGTATGGAAAAGAGCCCATTACACTGGCTCCACCAGTAGTGTTCATCGTAGTCTTCTTCTGCCAGATTATAGAACCCAGGTAATCAAAGCCTATCTGTTCGCACTGATTGATAAATTCTGAATGGAGGGGCACTATCCTGTACCTGCCGTAGGAGATCGTTCTGAGAAACTGATCTCCAATATTTATGCACAGCCTGGACCCTGGCTTGAGAACACGGTATACCTCCTTCCAGACCCTGAAGAGGTCTATCAGGTATTCATGAAGCGTCTGATTATATCCAATCTGCCCTTCAGTGTTGTAATCCTTTATGTGCCAGTAAGGAGGAGAAGTTACAGTAAGATCAATAGTCTCGTCCCCGAGCTCCGCAAGACTCCTGCTGTCCCCTATGATGATCCTTGCAAAATTCTCCTTCATGTCCTATCGGATATCAGAAGCGATCCTTAAGAAATTGTTTTTTTCTATTCTTTATAGTATCAGGTACGAGACATCCTGGATTATCTGCAGTATCACTTCGCGAGTAAAATATTGGCAAACAAGGTATCTGGTAAACATATCCAAACAATGTATTTCCATGCATTGATTATAATTGCATTAGACGAAGGAAGCAAAGTATAAACTAACTCATTAGTTCAGAATTATCTTCGGGATCCACTCACACTGCATTAAAAATTGTCATCTATGGGTACTATTTCTTCTGATCTTGAATGATTTTCCTCAAAGAATTCCCGGAATTCAGATTCCTTTCTGTGTGCGCAAATCTGCACAAAAATGAATAAGGACAGAATCGATATCCACTTATGGCAGCCAAAGATATTTTTAAAGGCATAGACCAAGTGGACAAGATACTGATCCGGAATGGTGGGGAGAATGCAATTGATAAATCATTCTTCTATTTATCTGGCGTTGATGGTGGCCTCTTTGAGGGCTCGTCTATTGTTGTAAGCCGTGACAGAATAAAGATGTTTGTATATCAGCTTGAGGAGCAGACTGCAAGGGCAAGTGGAAAGGAAGTTGCAGTGGCAAGATCGCAGGCAGAAATGAGTGAACTCATAACAAAAGAAATTGGGAAATCCTCAAACGTTGGCGTAAATATGAGCTCCCTGACTGTTAACATGTTCGAAGTTATCAAAAAAATACTTCCAAACGCTAAATTTGTAGATGTGTCAAAAAACATAGACAACGCCAGAATGATAAAAGATCCCTCGGAGATATCTAAGCTCAGAGAGGCAGCAAGGATTAGCAGTGAAATTTACGAGAAATCCCTTGATTACCTGAAGGAAGGTATAAAAGAAACTGAACTGGCAGCGTATATGGTATATCAGATGATGTCAAACGGTGCATCTGAGCCATCTTTTACAACAATCGTTTGTTTTGGGGAAAATGCGTCTGAACCTCATCATTCACCAAACAACAGGAAGCTGAAAAAGGGTGACTTTGTGCTTACAGATTATGGCGCCGCTTTCTCAAGGTATTGTGCAGATACGACAAGGACTGCTTTATTCGGCAGGGCGACGGAGAAGCAGAAAGAGATTTATGACATTGTCTACAAGGCACAGCAGGGAAGCATGCATATGATCAGGGATGGCGTTAACGGAAAGGATGTTAATCACAAATCCTATGAGATAATTGATGCAACAGAATACAAGGGAAAACTTATGCATGGAGTAGGTCATGGAATAGGCTTGGAGGTGCATGATCATCCTGCATTCGGAAACGCTGATTTCATTATCAGAAAAAATATGGCGGTAACAGTTGAGCCAGGTATTTACATCCCAGGTTACGGCGGCGTCAGGATCGAAGACGACGTTTTAGTCAAGGAAGATGGTTTTGAACTTCTTACAAGTGCACCGCCAAAAGAACTGATTGAGGTTAACTAAAATTACTTTTTAATTATTTACCCACTTATTTTTTTGAAAGTGCGAAAGTCAAGACAGGGGACAGGAAAGCAATGAATGAGAATATCTTGACCGAAACATTAAGCAGGTATGCTTCACTGATCTTGAAAGAATACCATGGCTGCGGGTAACCTAATAAGTACCAGATAATAAATGAGAGGGGATAGCTCAAAACAGCTAACCAGGTATACCACCTGAATTTCCAGTACCTTATGCCGATGAACCAGATTGCTGTAATTGAATTGAAGGCAAAAACATAATACCAGAATGACCCGGGAAAACCAAACCATGATGTAACAGGCCGGTTAACAAGGAAGAGAAAATCCCAGATGAATTCAAAGGAAGCGATCGATGCGATGACTGTTGCCAGGGAAACTGCAAGCGAATCCACTAATTTTTTTTTCTTATGCATTAGCAGAGCAGTGATCAAGATAAATCCTGTGACAGCGAGGATGTCGGTGTATGGTTCGATTGGGCTCGGTGTTCCATATATTAGATCGTGAGCATAACCGAAGATGAATGATAACACATGAAAGGCCCTGTCACCAAGGTAAGATATTGCTAATACTGTCCAGAATGCGATTCCAGTTGGGGTGAATATCCGGTTAAGAACACCTCTTCCTGTTGGCTTATTATCAGAAGAAACCTGCCTTTTTTTATAAAACTGATAATCCACTCTGCATAACCCCTGCTAAGTCTTGACCCAGATTTAAAATATTTAACTAATATATAATTATTGGCATTAATTTATATTGACCGTTTCACTCAATTACAATGTTATTTTCAATCTTGATTTCCATATATCAACAAGATTTTTGCACACTTCTACGATACGGGAGAAGAGTACGGCGGAATGGATCAGAAACATAAATTTTCTGCAGTCAATTACATTGTAATTACATTATTAATCATACTTGCAACCACAATTCTCGTCAGGGGAAGTAATAATATGTTACAGACAACCCTTCCTCTCTTTGTAACATATAATTTTGGTTTCTCCAGGCTCCTTGTGGGTGTATTAGGAGCTATTTTTGGCCTCTCAACTTTCTTCACAACGGTCTTGAATGCCCGTCTGGAGCCGAAGACAAGAAAGACTGCGTTTATAGTCTCAATGGGCCTTTATACGGTTGTTTTTTTACTTTACTTTCTCACGGATACTTTCTTCGTATGGTTCGTAACAATTGCATCTGGTGCCACTCTTGGTTTTATCATGCCTAATATTGTAACAGCAGCCGGGCTTTTTCCTGATAAGAATGTCAGAGAGAGATCCATTTCCCTTTATACAACATCTCTCAGTTTAAGCTTGATCCTTGGCCCGCTCTATGAATCCTACCTGCTAAAGATATTTCCGCTTAAGGATTCATTCATACTCTTTCTTCCACTGGCGGCGTTGGCTCTATGCTTATCCCCATTCATTCACTTTCCGGATGAAAGTAACAAGAACTTGAGGAAAAAGTTCTCACTTAATCCTGGATTCAGGACTGCTGTATACCTGAATTTATCATACGGTATCCCTTTCATTTTGATTACATTATACGCCGGTATTTTTGCCAAATCCGTTCTCGGTGCATCTCTTTCAGATGTTACATTATATTACACTGTATTCTTTTCGACTTCGTTCCTGTCAAGACTCACATTATCATTGAAGAAAAATAAATCTGGAATGATAATACCTGTCTTTCTGACAATGGTCTTAACTCTTTTAGGGCTTGGCCTTGTTTACATCTCCTCAGAAATAATAATGTTTGTATTTGCACTGGCGTTGCTAGGTATTCCTCATGGATTGAGCTATCCGCTTTCCCTGCTTTACCTGACAAGGTCATATGGACCTGAAGAACGTAGTTCAGCGAACAGTTATTTCTTTTCTGTTAATACAATAGTCATGGTTGCCGGCCCAATAATTGGTGGCTATTCTATACAGATTATTGGCTTCAGGGAAACATTCCTGTATATAGTACCAATTGCGCTGATACTAATGCTTCTTGTAACATTAACGATACGATCGAGCCATTGACATAAATTCTTTTGCGAAGGGATTGCATTTCACCAAATATAAGAGAAAATTAATAATTGTCCTCCGCATCCTGAAAGCCAGTTGCATGTTTCTACAATGTTCCACTAAGAAACTGGAAAATGCCACTTCATGAGGATATATTATGTATATAACTGTTGAAAAAGAATATATTGCAAGGATTCCGCCTGAAAAACTGAGTGGGGATTACGACGACGCAGTAAAGCAGGTTGCAAAGGAATCAATTGAGGGGAAATTAATTGACCTGACTGAAGCAAATTATCAGAATAAGAAGGCTTTCATTATTTCTGTTGTTTCTGTCAAGACTGTAGGGGAGGGCACAATTGTGCATGGAGATGGAGGCGTTTATCAATCAATACGATACAAAGCACTTGGATACCTGCCTGAGATGCAGGAGGTCGTGGACGGCATAGTAACATCAGTTAAAGAATTCGGTGCCTTTGTGCGTTTTGGTCCCTTTGAAGGTCTGCTTCACATCAGTCAGATCATGGATGACATGATCAGTACAGATCTGACAAACCAGAGAATAATAGGGAAGGAAACAAAGAGGGAGATCAAGGTGGGCGACAAGGTAAGGGTCAAGATAGTTTCGCTTAATCTTGCATCAGCTTCAATGCTTGACAGCAGGATTGGTTTAAACATGAAACAGCTTGGTCTGGGAAAGGTCGACTGGCTTTATCAGGTTAAGAAGGAGAAGGTAAAATGAAGGAAGTACTGAGAGCATGCAAAAAATGCAAGCTTCTTACGGTTGAACGAAACTGCCCGATCCATGGTGAGGAAAAGACAACGGAGGAATGGTCAGGTTTTGTTCTGATTTCGGAGCCAACGGAATCAGTAATAGCACAGAAAGCCTCCATAAGAATGCCTGGTATGTATGCAATTAAAGTCAGGATGTAGATTTAAACTATCTCCTGATATTTTAAAAGAGATTAGTGCAAATAAGCATGTTTTAAGGGACATATCATACTTCAGGTCTCTTCCCCGGCATATCAGGTTGATCACGGTTGGCGACGTGACAACTAGGAAATTAGAAGAGGCGGGATTGAAAATTTTCCTTGAGGTGGTTGACCTTAAGACAAAGAGGGTTGAGGATGGGAGTTTTTCTCACCGGGAAGGATCCCTCATGATAAGAAATGACGCGGGTACAATTTCACATGATCTTTTCCTTTTGATAGGAAAAATTCTTTCCGGATCAGGGGAAGCCAGGATCGAGGTCGAAGGAGAGGAAGATCTTGCGGCTTTACCAATAATTTATTATTCCGATGACAATACGGTTATAGCCTACGGCGTCCCAGATACTGGTATGGCAAGCCTTGAGGTAAATCATGGTCTAAGGACGCATATAATTGAAATGTTAGAAAGGATGGAAATAGAATGCCAGAGTTAAAAGTTGAAAAAGTCAGTGACAACGTCCTGCTTAAAAGAAAGGAGATAACCTATACCATGCATTATTCCGGAGAACCAACGCCACAGAGAAGCAAGATCAAGGAGATAATAGCAAAGAATTTCTCTGCAAATCCGGAACTTGTAATAGTTGACAGGAACATACAGGAAACGGGAAAGCATGAGGTTAAGGGGTATTCCAAAATTTATCAGAACAAGGAAAGTGCGATGCTATACGAACCTGATTATGAGCTTATAAGAAACGGCCTCAAAGAGAAGAAAAAAGAGGGGCAGTAGATGCAGAAAAGAGAGCTTTACGTTGTTGAATCAGATCATCTCGTGAGGTCCAGAAGATTCTGTCCAAGATGCGGTCCTGGTGTATTCCTTGCGGAACACGAGAACAGGTTTACCTGCGGACGGTGCCACTATTCGGAAACCAAAAAAGTTACTGAAAAGAAACCTGAATCGCAGCCTTCTACCCCGAAAGGAAAGCCAAAGGCTAATAAGGAAAAGTAGATAACTAAAAGTGGAAAAAACAGGCACAGCAATACTTCCACTTCATTATGGCCATCCGCCAGAGAAGCTTTTCAGGCGGATGATAATTCTTTCTGGCCACTTATGTGACCTGATCATAGAAAAATTCGGTATTGAAGATTTTTTATTAAGGTTATCAGATCCATTCTGGTTTCATTCGCTTTCGCTCGCAATCGGTTTTGACTGGAATTCGAGCGGCACGACTACCTCAACACTGGCTGCTATGAAGGAGCATTTTTCGCAGTCCGATTATGGGGTGAAAATAATTGGAGGGAAGGGCAGGAAGATGTCATTGATAAGCAGTGAAGCATCCACTCTTGAGGAAACGGGCTTTGTCAGCGATGCTGTCAGGTCAGATCTTCTTTACAAGTCAAAAACTGTCGCAAAGGTTGATCAGAGGTTGCTCTTGGACGGCTATGACCTCTATTTGCATTTCATCGTAACATCCGGGACTGGTAGATGGTCTATTATCCAGCAGGGAATGAATAATGTTTGCAGAATGGCAAGAAGATACCACTGGTTCTATCGCGGGGTTAATGATTTCATAAACGATAACAGGGCCGGCATATCAGCTGTCAGGGAAGAGAAGGACGTTGTTGACCTATCCACATCTAAAAGCTCGGAACACAGAGAGGACATTGTTTCCATATTGAAGGATAACCCAACCAGATTCAGGGAATTTGAAAGAAAGCCAAACCAGTCAACACTCTTTCCGTCTGATAATAACCGAGTCCTGGACATGAATATAAGGGTGGACTGGAATCAAATGCGGGCCATCTATGAACGATCTCCAGGTTCTTTTAACGAACTTTTTACCATGAAGGGGGTTGGTGCATCAACAATGAGGGCACTATCCTATCTTGCGGAAGTAATATTCGGATCTCAGCCTTCCTACAAAGATCCTATAAAGTATTCCTTTGCACTGGGAGGGAAGGATGGTATACCAAAGCCCGTGAACTATGCGGATTATGATAAATGCATTTCCTTTTACTCCGATGTCTTATCCGATTACAGGACAGGCAACCGGGAAAGCATTAAGATAGTTGAAAACCTTGCCCATAATGGCATTCGTTTTGTGTAATTCATCTTGAATATACAGCTTTCAAGATTCCTTTCTGCACTGAAATATCAACTGGAAAACCGGTTGCCTCAGATATCCTCTTGAAATCGTCTGATGACATCAGGTGTGATTTAACCAATTTCCTGTTGAGGCTTCCGTCATCATACATCTCGTAGACTATGAATTTTCCTGATTCATCAAGGTATTTCATTATATTTACGAGCGACGTGTTGCGTTCTTTCCAGTGGTGAAATGAAAGTGATGAAATTATTAAAGGAAACTTCTGTGAAACTTCTATCTGTCTGCTGCTTCCCTGCAAAAACCTCAGTCTCCCCGATAAACCCTTTCTCTTCGATTTCAGATTTGCCTTACGTACCATGTGCCTTGAAGGATCTATTCCAATCCCGCTTATCTCAGGATTTTCTTTTAATATGGTCATCAGTATCGTACCGGTACCACTTCCTATGTCCAGGATCCTTGCAGGCCTTATTTTCCTGATATCATCTGTTATGAATCTGTAAAAATCCCTTATTGTCCCTGAAAGCTTCGTCATGTTATAAATTCGGGAAGTGAAATAACCAAACTTTTCCTCTCCATCCATGTAATAATCCTTCCTGCTTTGAGATTCAATGTTTATCATTTTATCACGCACCACCATATCCCCCGAAATGATTTACACATTCTACCGTTATGGACTGGTATTAACTGTTAAGAGAAATTTGGTATAATACATCTCGCTATTTATTGGATAACTGTTAAGGTAAAATTTAACTTATCTCTATCTCCTGAATTCACAGAACTGTTATATATTCATTTAAACTTAATCAAGGATTTCCGACATGGAAGAACCACTGCAAAACATCTTCAGAGTAGAGAATGAGCTGCCATTTCTCGATCCACTAATATCAGAATGGTTCAACCTGAAGTACAGCGGTCTTTCTGATCCTCAGAAGAAAGCTATTCCTCTGATACATGCAGGGAAGAGCGTTCTTGTTTCGAGTCCAACTGGAACAGGTAAAACGCTCTCTGCTTTTCTCGCAATCCTTAATGAACTGTTCATACAGGCAAGAAACGGTTTATTAAAAGACTCTGTTTTCTGTCTCTATATCAGCCCTCTTAAGGCGCTTGCCAATGATATAGACCGGAATTTGAGAGAACCCCTGAATGAGATTTATAAAATAGCAGAAGAGCATGGGCACGATTTTCCATCGATCAGGGTTGGGGTAAGATCTGGTGACACACCGCAGAACGAAAGGCAGAAGATGCTTAGAAAACCGCCTCACATATTGATCACGACCCCGGAATCCTTCTCTTTATCCCTTACTGCGCCAAAATTCAGGGAACACCTTAAAAGCATAAAATACGTTATAATAGATGAGATCCACGAGATATCGTCAAACAAGAGGGGTACCCTTCTTTCCGCAAACCTGGAGAGACTTGAAGCTATCACAGGCAACGTTGTGAGGATAGGGTTGTCAGCCACGCAGGCGCCGCTCGATCTCATTGCAACGTATCTCTGCGGTTATAACAACGGCGAAAGAAGACCCTTCGAAATAATTGAATCTGATATCAAGAAGTCATTAGATCTTAAAGTCCTGACACCCGTTTCTGATCTGACAAAGGTCAGTTATGAGGTAGCCAATGAAAAGATGTATGATATCCTCACAGACCTGATCAGGAAGCACAGAACAACCTTGATTTTCACCAATACCAGGAGCGGAACGGAACATGTCGCGATCAGGTTGAAGGCGAGAGGAATTGAAAGCATAGAAGCACACCATTCTTCCCTTGGAAAGGAAACAAGGTTTGATGTCGAGAACAGGCTTAAGAACGGTGAACTTCAGTGCGTGATAACATCGACCTCCCTGGAATTGGGGATTGACATAGGATTCATTGATCTTGTCATACAGATTGGAAGCCCCAAGTCTGTCTCCAAGGGGCTGCAGAGAATAGGAAGATCCGGGCATGGCCTTGATGTTTTATCGAAAGGGAGATTTGTTGTTTTTGAACTGGATGATCTGGTGGAATGCGCCGTACTTACGAAGGCCGCTTACGACAGGGAAATAGATAGGGTGACTGTGCCTGAAAATTCTCTTGACGTCCTCTCACAGGTCCTTGTGGGCATGTCACTTGAAAAGGCATGGGGCATCGAGGAGGCTTATGATCTTCTGAAAGGTTCCTTTGCATATCATAACCTTGATCATGCTGATTACATGAACACGTTAAGGTATCTGGCCGGTCAGGTCGAGGACCAGACAATTTATTCCAAGATATGGCTGGATGAAACCGATCAAAAATTCGGCAAGAAGAAAAGCTCAAGAATGATCTTCTTCATGAATGTTGGCACAATACCGGAAGAGGCGGNNACCAGGTAATGAATGAGGCTGGAAAGCATCTTGGTCAGTTGAGCGACAAGTTTGTTGAACGCTTGAAACCTGGCGATGTCTTTGTACTTGGTGCCAAGATCCACATGTTTCTGAGCACAAGAAGAAACAGGGTAATAGTCAAGGATGCAACTGGTATGCGTCCGACAGTTCCATCATGGACAGGAGAGAT
>DAQB01000021.1 GCA_002502705.1 Thermoplasmatales archaeon UBA582
TTCAAGGAGGTATCCTTTTTCTTTTCATGAATTTTCTATTCATGGTTTATATTTACACGTACTTCTGTACACTATCACTATACAGTTACCAGAGATGTAATTACAGTAATATTTATTCCTTCGATGTGAAATTTTTTCTGAAAAGATAATAATAAAGTAACGGGTCAAATATTGTTACGATTCCGCCAATAAGCGGCGGATATACAATATTCATAGCAAGCAGGCTTCCAGCTGCAGGGGGTGAAGCTGCAGAAAAACCTGACCTCGCCATTGATGTTGCGCCGGAGGTTGTAGCCCTCTCTGATTCATCCACTATGCCCATCGCGAATGATTGCCTCACCGGGACAGCTCCCATCTGCATCCCCTGCCTTAGGACGTAAAAAACTGATGCAAAGATCAGAAAAGGACTAAGTGCAAGTGCGATGAGTGAGACGGATGAGATAATTCTCGTCCATATAATAGAAGTCAGTTCTGCTTCTGGTCGTAATATTCTGGGCAGGACAATCATTACTAACAGAACAAAAATGTTTGAAAGGCCAAAGATTATCCCTATTTCGCCCGATGATATCCCATATCTCAGATGAAACCATAGCGAAAATATTGGTGATATAAAACCCGTGCCTATCCCGCTTGGGACAGTTGGCAGTGACAGTCTCAATATTTTCTTCCAGGAAAGATCAGGGAGTATGTGTTTGCTTCTAATGCCATTGTCTTTGAGGAACACCGAGATTACTAGCCCAAAAAATCCCAGTATTCCTGCAAGATAAAAGAGATTGTAGACGTTTATCCTTTGGGACTCAACTAAGTCTATGAGAAAAGATCCTGCGCTGGCTGCCATTATTCCAATGGCAGAAGCCAAAGAGAGGACTTTGGAGAAATTCTTTCTCTCCGTGAACTCTGTAACAAGTGCTGTCTGCACTGCACCAAAAGGCCCACCAGAACCTATTGGGCCACCACCTGATCCAGTGAATCCTCCTATTCCACTAAGAAGCATAAGCACAAAAATGTCTTTTGAACTGAGAAAAAGAAGGGATGAAAGCGAAAACATGAGAAAAAGTCCTGCCAGAACAAGCTTTCTCCCATAATGGTCGGCCAGCATTGCGAGCAGAAATGTAAGCATTGCACTGATGATTATTGCGCTACCAAGAATGACTCCTATCTCAATCAGGGAGTACCCAAGATGATTAAGATATAGACTGAGTAAAACGTTAAGGAAACCATAGCTGAAGCTTAACAATGCACGGGCAGATATGATATTTGCAAGATTTCTTCCCTTTTTATCTACAGACATTGGTTTCACTGCCTACTTTTAATTATTCTTTGTACTTTTTATGTTAATTTATTCGGCGCTATGAGTCACACTTCAACGGAGATTTATCGAAAAGCCATATATACAATAATCCATTGTATAACGATGCTTGTAAAGGATGTGGATAAGAAGCTTGACATGCGCCTCGTCTTAAGATTGCGGCAAAACAGTGAGCTTTTTAACGCACTATTGGATCTCAAGGTGAAAATGCCAGTTTTCATCTTCCCAAAAAATGATGAGGTCTGGATGGCGACCTATTTCTCAAAAAATATAGTCAATTCAAAAATTGGGATTCTTTTAAAGAGGTTCAATGCCGTTGAGCTAGAGGATTCATTCATTATTGATAGCAGAATAAATAATGTAAAGGATCTTGCCGTCATAGACAAGCTGATGAATATACCCTCATTCATCGTTAATAGATCTGATATGAGTTCTGGTTACATGAATGTTTATGCGAGGTTTCACAGTAGCCATCTAGAAGACGTCTCAAATCTTCTTGCCGAATACACGATGGATACAGAAAACGCCAGAGTCGAGTGGCTTGGTCCAAGTCGGGGAATATTACATGTCATGGATCTTATCAACCAAGAATACCCAGTGTCTTTGATAACTTACATTATACCAATGAACGGCGAGGAATCACCTCTTCGCTCGCTGGATTCCGAAAGTATACTTGAAGTCTCAAACAACCTGACAAAGGAAGGTGGTTTCTCATCGATTTTATATTGTGATCATCCTCTTCAGGAAAAAATTGCAGGAGTCTATCCCATTTCCGAGGAACATGGCATTTATTCAATGACGCTATTTAACCAGTACCTAAAGGATGTCAGGGACAAATCGAATGAGCAGCACATCATGAGAATAAGATTCTTCCTTAAGCCTCAAAACAACAAATACGAGGTTACAGTCTTCCTCCCGACAGGTAGCATTTATGAATACTATTCAATCATATACAACATTGCAAGGAAACATGAAAACACAATTACTGTAAAGCATATTCTTCCTTACACGCAGGATGTATGGGAATTCATTTAGTTTCTTTCTTGGTTCAAGCTCCCATTAAATGTAATCTCAATGTCCGATAAGTCATGAGAAATCATGGTCCTTAACTCGTATCCCTTGATTTTTTTCGTGACCAGGATTGGTGCTTTTGCAGTCTACTCAACAAATTTTATAGCATTTTCTAAAGCGATACCGATTCAGGGCAGTGTACATGGCATCTCAATATTAATTCGAGGATTCTTACCGCTTGTCTTGCCGAAAAAATGGCTTTTCAGAAATCTACCTATATTTCATATGGTATTTTCGGCATTAATTATCACATCATCCATTCTTCTAAGTGACACAGTGATCTATCCGGTAGGAATCTCAATATCATAGTTATTAGGGATGTTTACAGGCAGTTATATTTATAATCTCGAAATAACGTTGTCCAAAAACTTAAAGGATGCATCAAAATTCTTCTCTGTAATAACCGGAGTTGAATCAATTCCATTTCTAATCACTCCTATCTTAACCTATTTAACGACCAACAAGTATCTTTTTTAATCATTCTTTTGTTACTTATAGCTCTGGTTTTGATATTTGATTCCTTGCTTGTTAAGTCAAATTGCAGCAGTGAAACTTTTTGAATGTGCAGCCTATAAAGTTGTATGGAAGAGAAGAAATTTAGTCTGGTCGGTGTAATAGGTTCTGGAGTTATGGGTCATGGAATTGCTCAGACGGCAGCAAAATTCGGCTATGACGTAATAATGCATGATATTGCACAGGAATTTCTAGACAATGGATTGAGGATGATAAAAGAAGGCAGATATGGTCTTGAAAGAGCTGTGAAGTCTGGAAAGATGGAGGAATCTGATGCTTCTTCAACCCTGGGCAGGATCAAAACGTCTACAAATTTAGATGATCTCAAGTATTGCGATATTGTGATAGAAGCAATAACAGAAGATGAGAAATTAAAGGGTGATCTTTTCCAGAAACTGGACAGGGTTCTGAAACCTGATGGAATAATTGCCTCCAACACGTCTGGTATAATGATAAGCAAACTTGCTTCGTACACAAAAAGGGGCGACAGGTTCATCGGAATGCACTGGTTCAATCCACCGCAGCTGATGAAGCTGATCGAAATAGTAAGAGGGCCGGAAACGTCTGAATATGTGCTGGAAAGCGTGACAAAGATGTCGATTAAGATGGAAAAAGTACCTGTAACAGTGAACGATGGCCCCGGATTCTTTACCACTCGCTATATAGACAGCTGGCTGATGGAAGCTTTCAGGATGTTTGAAAACGGAGTTGCGGGTATTCAGGAGATCGATAAAATGTCAAAGCTCGCCTTTGGTTTTCCGATGGGGCCTTTCGAGCTTTCCGATCTCGTGGGGCTTGATACAATGCTGCACATATCCGAATACATGTTTGAGGAGACAAAGAGACCGGAATATGCTGCTCCCAGTATCCTGAAGAAACTGGTCTATTCCGGATACCTTGGGAACAAGAAGGGAAGCAAGGGTGGCTGGTACGACTATTATAAAATAGTCAAGCAATAGAATTATTCTGGTCTTTGCAGTGAGTCAAGTTTAACCGTTTTTATATACCTGCAACATCAAATTAATTTCTTATGGGCAATTATTTGAAGATTAAGACAGTTCTTCATCCTGTGGTATTCTGACAACGTTGCAAAGATCAAATGGATCTTTTAGGGTTCTTCTGTAGAAGCGGAACTTTTCCTTTTTCGTAATACGTACACGAAAACCTTTTTCCCTTCTGATCAGGGAGATCGCATCTCTGATCATGCTTTCTGCCCGGGGAAAATGAATCGGGTCTCCAGCCAGATCTATCCTTATGGCAAAACCAAAATTTACTGTTTGTGAACGCAGTACCCTTGATGATTCAATAATAACATTCAACTGAAATTCAAGGCCGTTAATCGATGATAATCCATGGAGTAAGCCTCTCAGGAAGGCCTTGTTATAGGTGGATTTTCTCCTTAAATTCCATGGGGAGAGCTTAATTATTAACATACTTGTGCTGTTTAAATTATCAATATTGTGCTCATCAAAAGTGCATGGATACAGTCTTTTGAAAAATGCTTTCATGTATTCCAATCCAGCCTCATTTGTGCTGGAAATGTAAAACCTCATTCCTCCGTTTGACCTGATGACTGAAAAAGAATTCCTTTGACCTTTCTGTGGTGTCAGAAGAGATGCTCTTTCCCTGTATAATGTAAGATCTGTGTCAAATCCCTCTTCCCGGAAAAGAATTTCTGACGTTACCATAAGATTCCCGAGGCGAGGCTCATAAATTACAGATACACAAGTACGATTTAAGGTATTTGCCCGGAATGGGCATATGATATTAATCCGGAGAGATCAAGTGAATTTCTTACGTTTTTGGAAAGTAATTCGATCTGTTCCTCTATGTGATCGGAATAATTCCCTGTTAATTTTCTGGAAAGAAGATAACTGAGAAATTCCCTGTTTTCAAGTATTCCATGCACATTTGTCCCGAATATGTTACCCCTTCTGGAAACAGATCCCTCCAATTCGCCGTTTACGTCAAGTAGCGGATTTTCAGCTGTTGTGACTGAGCCGTAGTGAATTTCATATCCCTTTCCTTCTGATAGTATTCCTGTTGACTGGTGAAACTTATAGGTGACTGGTTTAACCGTCTTCTTCCTTTCATAGTTCGTTTGACATTCGAGAAGGCCCAGACCATTAACCTGTGTATCTTCGACCTCGGTACCTGTTGGTCCGCTTATTATCCTTCCAAGAATCTGATATCCCCCGCATAAACCTATGACTTTCTTTGACCCAGAAAATTCGATTATGAGTTTGTCCAGGCCAACAGATCGAAGGAATCTTAGATCTTCCAGGACATTTTTGGAACCGGGCAGTATGATCAGACTGCAGTTTTCGAACAGTGTTCGTATCGGGCTGGTTATATATGTAATTCCAGCGTAATAGTACAGTGAATCTATATCACTGTAATTCTCCCAGTGCGGATATTTTATCAGAAGGATTTCTGGAGACCTTCTTTCTTCCGTTAAATAATCCATCATGTCTTCTCCGGGAAGATAATATCTATGGAATGGTATGGTGCCAATTACAGGTTTTCCAGTAATGTTGTAAATCTCTTTGTTCGCCGATTCAACGAGTGAAACATCGCCGTGCATCTTGTTTATTGCAATCCATCTGACCTTTTCGCTGTGTTTCATCAGCGAAATTGTGCCCGCAATTGATGCGTATGCTCCGCCTCTTTCAATATCTGCAACAAGAATGCCTGCAAGATCAAAATTCTCCAGCAGGAATGTGTTTGCGATGTCCCTGTCGAACATGTTAATCTCAGCGGGAGAACCGGAGCCTTCGGCTATAATTACATCAGATTCATTTGACAAATAGTTGATTGCTTCAACTACGGCAGACTTCTCTTCATTGAGCCAATTTTCAGAGATTTCCCTGTATTTACCGGTGGCAGCGACTTTGCCCCTTAAAATAAGCATAGATCGACCATTGCCCTCTGGCTTTACAAGAACTGGATTATTGTGCCATGACGTGCTGGACCTGCATGCCTGTGCCTGGAGCCACTGGGATCTTGCTATCTCAGATCCATCATCAGCCGCAAGTGAATTGAGGGACATGTTGAATGCCTTGAATGGCCTGACGATTAAGCCAGCATTGGTAAGAATTCGGCATATTGCAGCAGCTACGGTTGTTTTACCAGCGCCTGAAGATGTGCCAAGAACCAGTATTATCGGCTTTTTCATGTCCCACTAAAATTCCAGTTCAACTGTTCTTCCTGACATGTCTGATTGAATNNCCTCCCTCTGTCATCCTGACTACTGCCGCACCATCCATACCCCGTGCTATAGATGTGGGCCTGTTTTCAATTAAGTCTACAAATGCATCTATCTCTTTGCGGTAAATGTTTCCAGATGAGAAACGTGAGCGCTTACCGTTTGCATTCACAACAGAGTTGATTTCGGTTGTAAAAAGATTTGATGCCTCAATTGAACCCTCATCACCAAAAATTTTCAGGGAATTTTCCGGTAGAAATACATTCCTTGACGATACAGCGTGAGCTATTGTGGCCCCGTACTGTAGGTTGATTGAACTGGTAATATCAATAATATCGCCATGTGGAAACCTGATGGATGAAATGCGATCGGGATAGGATCGCATTATATTGTTTAAACAATCCATGACATGAACTCCAGTACCCATTATTGAACCGCCCCCGACCATTTCTGGATCTTCCCACCATGACGAATCGCCTGTTCTCTTAGCACCTCCGGAATATCCGGTCCAGGCTGCTTCTATTAACGTAATATTGCCAATTACACCTGCATCTATCGCATTCTTAATCTCTTGAACTGCAGGGTGCACCCTGAGGTGGAAACCTATTCCAAGCGCTAGATCTTCCTTCTCTGCAAGCCTCGTTAGATCGGTTGCATCTGAATACTTCAAGGTCATTGGTTTCTCCAGCAATACATGCTTTCCGTTCTCCAGCGCCAGCCTGGCATGATCAAAGTGCAGTGCATTTGGAGATGCTATGTAAAATGCATCCACATCGCTTGCCAGTATATCTTTGATGTCATCATACGCATCAGAACCATACAGAAGCGCCTGTTCCTCTGCTTTTTTCTTAGACCTGCTGTAAATGGACAGGATCTCGTTGTGAGACATCCTGATTGCCGGCATAACCCTCTTGATAGCATGATTTCCAAGACCAATAATACCGAATTTCATATTTAGACATGTATTACAAGTTTAAATTCTGTCCCACTGAAATATAATGTCTCTTTTATTCCGGTGGAATTCAGTGAGTGAATATTGCTGCACTGGCTATCAGCCCGTCAGAGTAAATCAACACTAATGTGCTTATTAGAACCTATTTTTAATATCCAGACCAAAATACAATGGTTCGGCTCATAGTGTTATTCCACCATCAACTGAGATGGTTTGACCGGTAATGAACGATGCTTTTTCGGACATAAGGAACCTGACTGCATCAGAAACATCCTTTGCTGTGCCTAATCGCTTAATCGGTGTTCTTCTCAGGATCTTCTCCTTTACTCCCTCGCTCTCCAGATATCCTTTGTTTAGATCTGTCAGGATCCAGCCAGGCGCAATTGCATTTACTCTGATATCCGGACCAAGGGAGATAGCCATTGATCTTGTCAGATGAATCAACGCTGCTTTGGAAGCTTCATACGCTGCAGGTGTCGTACCTGATCTAATGCCGGCCGCAGAGCTGATATTTACAATCGAACCCGGTTTATCAAAAATCTTGAGCGCATTTTTTACAAGGACCGCAGGAGCCCTAAGGTTTAATGAAAAAACGTCATCCCAGTCACTGTCGTCAAAATCCTTTACTGTACCTAGACGGACAAGCCCAGCATTGTTTATCAGACCAGATATCTTTAAACCTCGATCCTGGATTGCTTTCGTGAGCTGTTCTATCCCTGAAGAATTGGATAGATCCGCTCCAACGCAGAAAGCATCTACCCCGTTTTTCCTGCATATTTCGGCGACTTTGTTGGCTTCATTTTCGCTCTTGTTGTAATGGAGAATTATATTCCATCCATCCTCAGAAAGCCCTGTTGCTATTTCGCTACCAATGCCCCGCGAAGCCCCTGTTACCAAAACATAGCCTTGTTGCATTGATAAATATCAGTTCATTGAGAATAAATTTATCTAGTCTGATTTCAGTCCAAATGGCAGGAAGGAATATTAGGATTATAATCATGACACAAATAGCTTTATATGAATCAGGATACCGAGTTAACAACATTTGAAGATATCCGGGATGCCGCAAAATTTCTTACAGGAAAGATTAACAGACCCCCCATAGATTATTCCGAGACATTGAGCAAGAAGTATTCTTCAGAGATATATCTTAAAATGGAAAATCTTCAAAAAACAGGATCGTTCAAGATAAGGGGTGCACTATACAAAATGTCAAAGCTTACTGAAGAGGAGAAAAAAGCAGGCACTATTGCAGTAAGTGCCGGTAATCATGCACAGGGTGTTGCACTTGCGTCAAAGATAAGCGGAATAAACTGCAAGATAGTTATGCCTCTTCACACAAACCCTTCCAAAGTAAATGCGGTAGAAGGATATGGGGCAAAAGTTGAACTTGTCGGTAATGATTATGCTGAGGCCAGATCCTATGCACTTTCCGAGTCGGTGAACACAGGCAGGACATTCATAGAGGGTTTCAACGACCGATGGATAATGGCCGGGCAAGGTACAATTGCAATGGAGATACTTGAAGATCACCCTGATGCGGATACGATCATTGTTCCAGTTGGAGGGGGTGGACTTATCTCCGGAATCGCAATAGCGGCGAAAGCGATTAATCCCGATATAAAGATCATCGGTGTCCAGTCGGACAGGATAGACTCCATGAAGGCTTCCATTGAATCAGGAGAGATCGTGGAAAGGGTTTCGGGAGAGACTATTGCTGACGGTATAGCAATAAGGAGACCAGGCGAACTTACATTCGCTGCTGTTTCCAGATACGTGGATAAAATTGTTACAGTTTCGGATGAAACAATTGCACTGGCCCTTTATACCCTGCTGGAAAGAAATAAAATACTTGTGGAGCCGGCTGGAGCGTCTGGACTCGCCGCAATTACAGAAAACAAGATAGATGTCAGGGGGAAAAAGGTCGTAATAGTAATTTCCGGTGGAAATACCAATCTGCTGTTGCTTTCAAAGATTATATTCAAGTCAATGGAACATGAAACAAAGCTGATCAGGATTGGTTTCAAGATACCTGACCGGCCCGGTACTCTATACAGAATTGCATCAGCGATATCACAGGCAGGCGGAAACATCTATCATGCTGAGGTGGATAATCTCGACGAAAGCACACCGATTGGCTTTCAGAGCATTACTTTCACTGTCAATGTCAGAGGAACCAAACATGCTGATGAATTACTTGAGAATCTCAAGAAAGTTGGATATTCTTTTGATATTTTATCAGGGCATTAAAGAATAACGAAACCTTCAAGTTGTTCGCCTTCGAAATCTTCGATAGTATAGGATTCAACATCTGCGCGCCGCAAACCATGGAGGCATTCCTGAAGTAGTTTGTAGACTGAATCACTTTCGCNNCCGTCAGGAAGGTTCTGGACCCAGCCTTTCACCTGTAAACGATCGGCTAGATCCTTTGTTTGCCGCCTGAAATTAACTCCCTGAACCCTGCCGAAAAATTTGATTTTTTTTGACAGTATTTCAGTCATTATTTTCAGAAGACGGAAATTTTTCCTTCAACAAACATGTTGGTAAGATCCGTTATCTTTGAAAGATGGGCATCTGTGATGGATCTTATTTTTCCTTCATATTTGGATGGCGAAACTCCGTTTGCGTATATTGCCTGAACGCTTGCAACATGCGGATCCGATATTTCCCTTCCTATTTGAGACACTATTCTTACCAGGACCTCCTCTATATCTCCACCAGCTTCTTTTACGACGTCATCAGCAATCATGTTTGCAAGGACGTTGTATAATTTACCAACGTGGGTAACAGGATTCTTTCCTGCAGCAGCTTCCATACTCATTGCCCTGTAGGGTGTGATCAATCCATTCACCCTGTTTCCTCTTCCGACTGAACCATCATCGCCATTCTCCATTGAGAGTCCTGTCACTGTAAGATATTCCACTTTATCTTCATCAGAGTCACCCGTATTAACGAAAACCTGGACATTCTTATCCGTCAGTTTGACTGCATTGTCCAGTGCCTTTGACTTGAGTTCCTGCTTTATGTTTGTGTATTCAGCGTGATCCTTTACGTATTTATCGACAAAGGCGGCAGCTATGGTAAGATTGATTGTGTTCTTTTCTCTGAATCCCATAACCTTTACATCATAGCCCACTGCAGGCAGGGTTTTTTTAAGATCGCCGTTTATGTATTTTTCTGTCGCAAGAACGAGTTTCTCAGTATCAGAAAAAGGGGCAAAACCTACTCCAAAAGATGTATCATTGGCCTTGAGTTTTCCGATGTTAAACAGGCCGGTCAGATCAACTGAACCATGGCCTATCATGGAATCAATGATAACATCTGTATCAATGTTAATATGCTTGAAATTCTGCGCTATAAATTTCTTCGTCGCGGATATCGATATCGACTTTACCGGTATCTGCTCGCCATTTACCTGGGAGGTTGCCCTTCCGCTCAATATGATATAACTTGGTTCAATTATCTTTCCTCCACCATACTTAGGCCTTGACTGACCACCCACCGCCTCAAGCTGATCAGTGTTGTGGTGGAGAACCTTACCGTATTCCTTCAGGTAATACTTGCTGAGTTCCCTGCTCACAGCTTCTGCAATTCCATCACAGATGCTGTCAGGATGCCCAATGCCCTTTCTTTCAACTATTTCAACGTCACTCTTGTGTGTTGGAACCTTGTTAAGTTGCTCGACTGATATGTTTCTAGCCATTTTATTATCGCGGGCAGATTTAAGATTCGTATTAAACATTTTGTGAGCGGAGACAATAATATTAGTATTCTGTATCAAATATGACTGCAGGTAATATAGACTATTTCCTCTCCTTCTTATGTATGTGTCTCGTTCATAAAAATTGCCTCAATACCGCAATAAATTTTTTAAACGCACTCAAGGCGGGAAAAGGTTATTTTTAATGATATAAATATGCTTCTTGAATGGGTATTACTACATGTAACGCTGTTTGTTATGTTTTCTGTTTATCTGTGGAGTCTGTAGATTCATGATTTTTAAGAACCTCTCAGACAAAAGAAGGAAACAGATTATTGTAATATTACTTGCAACTGGATTGATCTTTATTGCTCTGTCAATTTCATTTGCTTACAATTCGCCTTATCAGAATGTTGCCGAAAAGAGCTCTAATGGCTTATCTGTAACCGTTACTCCACAGAATGTAACAACACCTGGACTAATTGCAAATTATGTAACCCTCAGAATAACGGTTCAGGACGACAGAAATTTTTCGAACATCAGAATATTGAATTCAAATAATAAGGTCCTATATGAAGAGAATTTCACCTCCCGTCCCTATACGCTTGCTTATATTTTACTTACTGAAAAAACCAGTCCGATGATATTGAATATAAGTGTTTCAGGCGGTCAGCATGTGGATCTGGCTGTTCGGTTGAATCCAGGATACAGTGGAGTTGTATATGAAACCATATTAATTTCCGGCGTTTTGATCCTTGTCTTTTCGATTTCACTGGTCAGAACCCGTTACAGAAACTATCTTTTCCTGGTTCCTGCATATTTCGCTATAAGCGTATTATTCGGCCAGAGATACGATGATTTTTTCATGATTACAAGTGGAATGGACATTTTAGAACACATAAACCCGTATATTATATCCAGAAGCCTTGCACCAGGCCTGCAGTGGGAGTATCCCCCATTATATGTGTTTTACAGCGCCCTTTCTGCAGCGTTTTATAGGTACATATTGGGCATGCCTCTGATCTCATACAATGCGACAAGTTTCAACCTTCTCAACTTCGGCAACATATATTCATCATGGAGGTTGCTTGAAGGATCCAATCTTTTTATTCTTTACTTCCTTGACAAGCTGCCATTTGTAATTTCTTTTTTCTGGATCGCAAGAAACTTGGAGAAAACTACAAACATCACACCATGGAAGAGCTGGTTGCTCAACCCACTGGCAGTTGTTGTAGGCATCGCATGGGGTCAGCTTGACGTGCTGGGGCTTGCTTTTCTGGTGCAGGGTATTGTATATTACAGAAGGGGTGAGGATTTCAAGGCATCGCTGTTTGCATCTATCGGAGCTGGAATAAAGATATTCCCGGTTTTTGTAATTCCGTACCTCTTATTTAAAAGCAGAAATAAGCTGAAAACACTGATACCAGCCTTATTAGTTCTTGCAGTTGTGATCCTTGGTTATGCCATATCGGGGAATTTATTACTGGATCTGCAGACAATAATCATTGGGCGATCAAGCCCTAATTTTGCAAACATTTTTTCTGCCCAGGGCTTAACCTGGCAGATCATACCAGTTGATCTCGGCATATCCAGTTTCCCATCGTTATTCCTGTATGCCTTTATACCGTTGTACATAATATTTACTGCTTATTCGATAAAGAAAGGACTGAAAATAGAGGAATATTTTGTCATCGTCATGCTGATATTCTTCGTGACCTATAATTATGTAAACCCACAGTACCTGATCTGGTTGCTGCCTTTCTTGATTGAAATTGGCGACAGCAGGAAATTGTTTGTCTATTCGCTCCTTGGTTCTTTATACATAGCGCTTGATTACAGCTTCACCTATTTTCTGAATCCGGATATATCGTGGAATTACATCGCATCCCCTTTGGGGGAAATAGATGTTTTCCGGCAGAAGATAACAGGGGACTTCGTGGTTCTTTTGATATACGGTATAATTTCCTCTGTTCTGTTTTTATATGAAATTATTCGCTTTCTTAAAAAAAGGAGGGTGGAATTTGTGGCTGTTCCTGAATAATTCTCATTGAGGATTCATTTCTTTCTAACTGCAAATATCCCAATGATTAGCGTTACAATGTAAACCGCGAACAGAAGGTCATATAACCCAGGTATGTAGGTACCGGGGCTTGCATACGCCTTGTCAAATGTCACTCCGAATAGATAATTTGCCATAGCCCCTGCAGATGGAAACCAGTGTGTTGTGCTGTAGGTTGCGATATCCGCTACCAGAAATATAGCTATTATAGCTGATCCTGCAACTCCAACCTTTTCAAGCATCTTGTCATGTTTGACTATTAAGACGATACCTCCTATGAGTGAAAGTATCCCGGTGGTTAGAAGACCATACCAGTGGTAGAAGTATGGCTTTACAAGACCGAAATCGGTCTGAAGATTCTTGTCCGTCGAGATTATCAGGATAGTCACTACAAACGCGATCAGGAAAAATATACCCTGTAACAAATGGAGACTGGAGTGTTTAGAATCGTTATTTGCCATTATTAGATATTGAATAATTCACTATTAAACTTTACCAATAGTTGCGGCAAAATAAGGCTTTCCTAAACAAATTGGATGACCACGCCATATAATCACATACTTATATAATTCATAATACCCATCAGAAAATTTCACTGTATCCCAGCAAAGACGATGTTTCGTGTTTAATGATATCTATTTCGCCGTCATCCAGGCCTCTGCATTCCTGGATTATTATTGATAGTGTTTTGTCTAAATCGTTTTCAAATAATTTAACAGAGGCCGCGATGCTATCAATATCAGGTACCATGACTGTCTGCTCTCCCCTCTTTGCTGCGTAAAATACAAATTTGGCAAGATTGTGGGACATAAAGTAAAATGGCTCTCTCCCAACCATGACAACAGTGAATTCATCCTTTCTGAACATTGTAACTTCTTCTCCATAAGGGATTTTGAAAGGATCTTTTCCCTTTGCATTCATGTAGGATTCAGGGAATGGTTTAAGTGGAGATTTCTTGGCTATGCGGTTTGCAATCTCAAGTAATTCAGATCGGGAAAGTTTCATTGATCTCTGTCAACACAAATGGATCTAATATATTAAAACAAAAGGTTGGCTTTCTGTCGCATGAAATTTTAGTCACTTCTATGCGATTATGTTTGTGATTTTTATTTGCTTGATGAATTTATGAAATGATCCTTCTCTCAAATACTTGTAGAAACCGGCAATTTAAAAAGAATAGAGATTGGCCTAACAATATAGTTTATACAGTAATAGACAGGGCATATTGACCTGTTTTTTTACAAATCAGGTTGAATTAATTTGTTGAAAGCTTTCTTTAATAATGGCAAAATTGAAATTAGAAAATTGTGATATTGAAAATGAAATGGCAGAGACCGCTGATGAAAAAGTGGATGTCTTGATTAGGACTTTTAATTCAGATTCCACTCTAGAAAGATGCTTAAGGTCAGTCACAGATCACATACCATATTCTAGAATTATTATAGCAGACCATAACAGTACAGATAACACACAAGAAATTGCCAAAAAGTTTAATGCGAACATACTAACTGAGGAGATTGGCTTGGGATATGCCACAAAATTACTCATTTCCAACGCCAAAACTAAATATATTTTATTTGTGGATGGAGATATTGAGATAGTGAAGCAGGGGTTTGTTGAGGAATCGTTAAAGAAATTAGAGAGTGGTAAGATAGGAGCCGTTGTGGGCTGCGCCCTTGGACACCGATTTCTTTATGGAATTCCTTTAGGTTTAACGTTAATGAGCCTTGACTTGGCTAAAAAAGTACTGCCGCCCGATCGAATACAAGGTAGGGAGACGTATTACTTTGAGGAGACATTAAGAACTAACTCTTTAAAAATTGCATATATTAAAGATGCAATGGTTCATCGATCTACTTACAGGGATTTTAAGTATTGGCCAGAATGGCAGGGAGCACAAATACGATTGACGCCATCAAGGCATGCCGGCCAGCTCATCAACGCAATAAGCGTAGTGTTTATGATGCATCTTAACAGCAAAAGAATTAAAAATTTTATTTATTCCCCTATATATTACATAAAGATTCTTCGCGGGTATTTCAATCCAGATAAATTTGGAAAAATAGATAGAAGAAAAGTTGATCTTAACGGGCACTGATCCATTCTGGAAATAATATTAAAGGCGAATTCGTTAAAGATGGGTATGAAAATATATTCAGAAAGATTTCCAATCAAGTATTTATTTTCTGAAAAAGGTATCTGCCTTGGAGTTGACACTAAGAAGAGGTCATTTCTGTTGATTTTATCTTCTCTTGGGATTATGTTCAGAAAACGACCGGTAGGCGATAAAGTTGTTGAGTCGTTGAATTATGAAATAGATAGGATTTTTTTCGCAATTAAAGACGAAACGAAACCTGAAGATACCTTTAGCTGATTCTGCGTATGTTAACAAAAAATGAGGAATCAGTGAATAAATTCCAGAAACTCGAATTGCATCTTGATAATTATAAAGTAGAACTGGCTTTTTGTTTTAATGGTAATCGAATATTTCTAATTGCATCTGATTATAATGCGAGATGGCCATCCATTCTGATGAGGAAAAAATGGGCTGAAGTTGGAGTTTCTGAATATAAATTATCTGGAGTTCCGCATGTTGTTGGGAAAGAAGAGGATAAAAAGTTTATCCTGGGGATTTTCAAGGAAAAATATGGAACTAACTACTTCGAAAAGTATTTTTTAAATCCCGGGAAAATTATAACAATTAATTTGGGAGAGAACAGACCTGTTAACGACAATTATTACTCTTGGTTAGAGGAAGAATTTGATAGCGTTGCGTATAATTATGATAAACATATTTTCGGAAACCGAATAAACACCCTGTTAAGAGACCGTTCTGTTGAGTTTTTGACAAAATACTTACCTAAAAAGAGCAGGATCCTGGAAATTGGATGCGGGACAGGCGCAGAAACTATGAAGCTGATTAGGGACGGTCATGAAGTTGTTGCTGTAGATATTTCATCAAATATGCTGAACATATTATATGAAAAAGCTCGCAAGGAGAAGTTATCCGATAATCTGATAACATTGAAGTTAAGGGCTTCAATGATAGATCAAGTCATAAAAAGATTTGATGATGGCTATTTCGACCTAACTTATTCTACCTTCGGTGCATTGAATTGTGAACCTTCAATCGAAGTTATCCCTGAATATCTTTTCCGTTTGCTAAAAAAAGATGGTTATTTTATAGCAGGCGTTTATAACAAGTTCTGTCTCAGCGAAACTGTAATAGATTTAGTAACATTAAGATTTAACCGGTTATTATGGAGGATCAAGAATCCAATCAAGGAAGGCAGATCCAGGTTTTGTCTAGACATCTACTCCTTTTCATATCCTGAATTTATCAGTTTATTCAGTCCTTTCTTCACACCAGTAAGTACCATTGGGGTCCCAGTATTATTACCGCCATCTAATTTTCACAGACTGATAGATGGATTTGGAAGCAGATATGAGATACTTAAAAGCATTGATAAGTCTTTATCGCGTCTTTGGCCGTTCAAATTTTTAGGTGATCATTTCCTAGTTGCCCTTAAGCGCAAGCCATAGATATAATGTAAATGTGGTGAAATAGCACTGAGACCAATTAATCCATATTGATTTATCTTTTGCAGGTGAGTTTGTAAAGTTAAGGAAGGAGCACTCCGTTATTAAAAATTATTTTATGACCGCAACTGGGACACTTTGTTTCATAGTTGAATTCCGACTGATTAATTTCAATGCTTTGTTTACACTTAATGCATCGGAATAAGTTGCCATCGTCATCAATGTCAGATATGCTTTCCTTATTCAAAACACTGAAAAATGTATGGGGCGCAATAAGACTTCTGCCAAGGAAATATGACAGCTTAATGAAGATAGCCGGTGGTAGTTTTTTTAGGAAAAGGTAGTCCTCAAGTCCACTTGAGGCTGCTTTATTAATAAACAAATTTTCATCAGATAATATTCTGTGGATATATGATTTTTTAAAGAAGAACTCGCGAAAATTGGATCTTTTGACCCTCTTTTTGTCTCTACTTCTTCTGGCCCAAATATTCTTTTCAGTTCTTTGGTTTATAATGATGTCAAAAAGATCTGCTATTGAACCGGTGTGATAAAAACTCAAGATAAGAATTCCACCGGGTTTTAAAATTCTATGCAATTCCTTTATGGATATTGCGGGGTTCTCAATAAAATTTAGCACCCTAACCATCAGGATGACATCAAATACCCCGTCTCTGAAAGGTGTGAATTCAAGGTCGCAGGCGACTTTGAAAATACCCGACTTGATATTTATTTTTTCCAGAAAATTGCTTATTTTATCGAGTGCGTAATAATTATCACAATATTTGATGAGATTATTGGTCAGACGGCCGTTACCAGCACCAACCTCCAGGATCCGCCCAAAATGACGGTTTCCGAGCAGTGATTTAATTATACCTGATTCAACAGCAGTCACATTTTCTCTGCCTTTCCATAACCTGTCAAAGTCAAGCTTCAAAAAGTCATTTTCATCGGAATTATTCATCAAGGAGTTGTGATCATTAGATAATGATATTATCTTTGTGCACTCAAACAAGAGGGGCACAAGCAGAAATAGTTGTTGTACATCTTTGCTTTTTAATTGAAATTTCATTTGTTTAAAAATTCAGGCTGATCGGAACTTTGCACTTAAATTACTCTTTTTGATGGAACCAGTGTGTAAATTTTATCTTTTAGGAGCAAGGCCATCTCATGGAATAGCTCATGATGTTTTATTAGTTGGAGATAATTTGTCCTTTTTTATTATATGTCTTAACTCCCGATGATATCATATCTGAGTTAAAGATCATCAACGCGAACGAAAGTTTTGGAGATTGAAGCTCAACTTACGTCAGGATTAACTCTCAAATGGACCTTACAGATTCCTCAAATAGTGCTATTTCTTCAGTAGACATAAAGAAATCCGATGAACCACAGTTTTCCTTTACATGTTCCGGGTTTGATGCTCTTGGTATTGGGAAAACATTGCTGTATTTCGAATAGAACCAGTTAAGTGTGATCTGGGATAGCGTTTTACCACCATGTGATTTTGAAATTTTGCCGATTTTATCAGGCAATCCTGTTTCACTTCCAAGCTTTCCATGTGCAAGCGGATAGTATGCCAGAACTGCGATCTTTTTCTCAATGCAGTGAGGTATGATGTCCTTTTCAATATCTCTGTGCACGACATTGTAATGCATCTGTGTGGAAGTAACTGTTGAGTCCTTCAGTGCATTTTCAGATTCTATCATTCCCTTTATCTTGAAGTTGCTTATGCCAATAAACCTGATTTTTCCCTGTCGCTGAAGTTCTTCCATCGCGCTCATTGTCTCCGTAATCGGTATCCTGCTGTTTGGAAAATGAATCTGGTATAGATCTATATAGCCAGTATTCAGTTCCCTCAAACTCCTGTTACACGCTTTTATTAGATCATCTCTGCGAAGATGGGATCTCCATGCTTTTGTTGCAATAAACAGATCTTCTCTCTTAACTCCAGATGCTTTGATCGCTTCGCTCACAAGTTGTTCGGTGCCGTATATCTCTGCTGTGTCTATCAGGTTTATTCCCATTTCTATTCCGGTCTTTATTGCCTTTACATGCTGTTCTCTTCCTCTCCTTACACCAAATAATTTTGCGGCCGCAATCCATCCTGGATCATAATATGTTCCCAGACCAAAGGGCGATACTTTAAATCCGGTATTTCCGAACTCCTTGTATTCCATCCAACCTCCATCGATTATATCATAATAGATGTTGTCTCATCGCGGTTCTAGTCTCTTTGCTTTGTCGAGTCAGCAAATTTCCATATGACCGGGTTTGACCTCTTACTGTATGTCTTTGATCGCAGGATAGAAATCAATTCCAGATAGACCAGAGGGAAGATGTAGATTGCAAGTTTTGGTTTTGAGAATATCGCAGTCAAGATCGAACTGAAGAAATTAACAGGATCTTCTAGCGCTAGAAAATCAAGAACTTTAGGGCTGAACCCAAATCTTTTCATCTGGTGGTGACCGAAGATAACCCGCTCCCTTTGGATTATGTAATCTTTCGCATTATCTGGGACTAAATTCCTCACGAGTGGATATTCGCTGAAAACAACTTTGTATCCTGAATTCCTGATCTCCATGCATACATATTCCTCATCGTTCACAACATTTGGGATTTCTTTTATTAAATCAGTTCTGAATATTAGCAGCTCGCCACCATGAACTCCTTCACCCTTCCTGCTGATGATGCGCAGAAAACTGTCCCTTATATGCCATAATAACTCACCTGTTTTGTTAACGATACTGGGCCTTTCGGTCGGGACGACGGGTGGCACGATCGCACCGATATTATCATTAAAGAGTGAAAGCGTTCTCTTGACTTCGAAAGAGCATACCTGGATATCCGAGGACATCATGAATAGAACATCCCCTTTCAAAAAATTCCTTGCTGCATTGAAAGCAGAGGGTTTTCCCAGTCTCCTGTCCTCCCTCACCAGCGTTACCCTGTCAGAATACTGCTCAAGGAATCGGTAGGAACCGGGATCGGATGAACCGTAGGCTACCACAACCTGATCAAAACCTGAGCTTAGAATAACAGGCATAAGGTTCCTTAGACCAATCGCATCGTCGTATGAAAAAACAAGTGCTTCTGTTATCATAAGGAATCACCTGATGCCTTCATTTTAAGTAACCTGTATTTTTCTGAGTCAAGTATGAAATAGTCCTTCGCAGCAAGCGTCCTGAATGCTTCCGCGGATTTGCCGTTCCTTTTAAGCGCAATATTCACGAAATATCCCTTCAAGAGGAGAAATGATGACATTGCTGAAAATAGAACCGTCCTGCGCAGGCTCACTCTGCTTTTCTGACTTCTTTCGTAAAGAATATTTCCCTTTTTTCCCATGATCGACAGCAAATATCTGTAAAAATCATGACCGTGGACAGGTATTACATGATTGGCGTCTGATATTATGAGATCTTCTTCTATATTAGAAAAATAATGCAGGGCATATGACCTTGACATACATAGGGAGATGCATATATCGTGCATTTTAAGTGATCTTCTGAGAAGAAATGCACGTGCAATAACACTCCATAAGGCATCATCCTCGGTAATGAGGAAAATGTCTACATCATCATTCTCCTTTGGCATATAAGAGACTGAACCGCTGATTCCAGCAAAAACGACCGTATCGAGATGGAGCTTGTCAAGAAACTCAAGGCCATAATTAATTTTAGACAGTTTCAGATCGTATGGTGCCTGGATCCGGTCACTTGATTTCTCTCTGGAATCTGACATTTAACTTAATTATCAAATCAGACATATTACCCTTTTGCTTCTATTATAAATATAGAATGAAACCTCTTGAAAATGCTCGTTATGCGAAAACAGTAATCTTTTTTACCGTGAGCTAAATTTAACAACAGCCAGTGTGATCGTGCTTAAACAATCTATAAAATACACTGTATAACTAAAAGTATGTCTGGATAAATGGAGGAGAATGAAAAACAGGTTCGGAAACGGGTTGAATTTGAACTATTTGGTGTATTTTGCAGTTGCGTTAGTCACATTCTTTGCAGTTAATATCCCAACTGGTATTTTGAATTTCGCGTTTAGATCAGCAATTTCGCCTCTTAGTCAGGATACATTGTTTCCTCTAACATATTCATTGGCCATATTTTCCTTTCTAGTTTCATTATACTGGGAAAGGAACGCAGGAATAATGGCTGTACTATATGCCATGGGCATTCCTTTTTTATGGGTAATATTTTTCGAGATTCTCTGGCAGAATTCTTTCATATTCTTTGGTACATTCACAGATAATATCACGTCGGAAATAATCCTATTTAGCTGGTTTTTTCTTGGAACTATTTCTTACCCGATGTGGAAAACTGATAAATACTCAATAACCTCATTTCTTGTATTTTCTGCAGGTTGGGTATTGTGGTTAATTTTTGGTTATCCCCAAATGCCTTCTTCCTTGGGGTACTTTTTCAATGTTTCCCTGAAAGTGGGAGCATTTTTTACTATAATGGTATTAGCGATGCCCAGGAAATGGAAAACTCAGCCAGGCTCTGAAATAATAGAAACTTGAGTTGGTTTGGCATTTAAAAACCAATTCCAGATGGGAGAGTTTGGCATACGTTATGAACAATTTTCTGCTTTTGTCTAAAAATGTTTATTCTCGATCTTTCGATATCTGATGGTGAAACGCTTTAAATTGGGGGTGTTTACCCTGATGCTTGCTATTCAGATCTCAGCAGGTTTATACCTTACATTTTTTGATTCGATTCTTAAAACGTTCGGTTATATTCACTGGGTTGCACTGATTGGCTACCTTGCCCTGGATCTTATTCTGTTATCCCTTCTTCTCCTTACGAGGAAGAATGTTATGACCAGATACATTGGCTTTTTTTCAGCGCTGGGAACAGTCGCCATGGTAGCAGATGCACTTTTGGGCCTTCCAGTTTCAGAATACAAGACTACTTCAATCAATGCGATTGCATATCTATTTGGCTTCGGTGCTTCAGGAACAGGAAGTTCTTTTGGTGTTTCGCTCGCTTTCACCATACTTCTCATATCGTCTGGATTGACGGCGGTCCTTGCATCCGGCAGATTCTGAAAACGCAGGACAAGTTTTAAATTGATCTGTATTTTATTCTTTCGACAAAGCAATGAAGATGACTTATTTTGTAAGGGTCGAAAAACCACATCTGCAGATGTTCCATGTTGAAATGGTGATTGATGAGATTACTGAAAGTGAAATTACACTTACCATGCCGGCATGGACCCCAGGCAGTTATCTGATCCGTGACTTTTCCAAAAACATCAGAAAATTTGCAGCCTATGGAAAGGATGGAGAGCCACTGGAAAATAAGAAAAAGGATAAGCTCAGCTGGAAAGTTTCCACTGGAGGCAGAACAGAGCTGCGCATATCTTACAGCGTTTACGCGGACGAGCTCAGTGTCAGGACTTCCCACATGGATGCATCACATGCCTTTATCCTCGGTACAAGCCTCTTCATGTACATGGAAGGCTACAAGGATCAGACCGTTGAGGTCGATCTTCATCTTCCCGAGGGTTGGCATGCAACAACTGCCCTTGACAAAATAGGAAATGACAGATACAGGGCGACAAATTACGACATACTTGTGGATTCACCAATCGAGGCCGGTACCCATGAAGATTATTCGTTCACGGTCGATGGAAAAGAACATGTCGTTGCTGCATACGGTTTAAAGGGCATTAATTTTGAAAGACAGGTTGCAGACATGAAAAAGATTGCCGAGGCAGCTATAAAGGTGTTCGAGCATGTACCATTCAAGAGATATGTATTCATCATACATGCCTATCCGGGAGCACAGGGGGGCGGCCTGGAACACAGCAATTCATGTGTCATATCGGCAGATATATATAACGTAATACCGGGCGAGAAATATGATCGTTTCCTTTCAGTTGTATCACACGAGTATTTCCATGCATGGAACGTAAAGCGAATACGGCCAGTTGAGCTGGGCCCTTTCAATTACCGCGAGGAAAATTACACTACCATGCTGTGGTTTTCCGAAGGATTTACAGAGTATTTCGGCAACCTGATACTTTATCGTTCAGGCCTGATTGACAGGAAAAGATACTTTGAGCTGATATCTGACATGATTCACGACATAGAATCACTTCCAGGAGCACTTGAGACTTCGCTGGCCGATTCTTCTTTTGACACATGGATCAGGCTATACAAGCCTTCCCCCGACGATCTGAACAGCTATGTTTCATATTACCTCAAGGGAAATGCTGCCGGTTTATTGCTAAATATAAACATGATTGCATCGACATCCGGGTCAGTAACAATCGACTCACTTATGAAGGCTCTATATGAGAGATTTCGAAGGGACGGAAAGGGCATCACAGAAAAAGACATAATAAACGTAACAAATGATCTCACGTCTATGGATTTCAGGGATTTCTTCCAGAAATATATCAGGGGAACTGAGAAGGTAGACTTTGACAGAGAATTATCCAGAGTTGGCCTCTCAATCACCAGGAAATCAACCTGGAACAAATCAGGCTCAGATATTTCCACCACGGGCATGCTCATAAAAAAGGACAATGGTGCTTTCCGTGTATATTCGGTTCTCAGGGGCTGGCCATCCTATGAAAGCGGAATCAATGCAGGCGATGAGATTGTGGCGGTCAACGGCAGAAGATTTACAGACGCAAACACAAAAGCCCCTGGCAAGAATTCATTGCTTCTGTTTGACGCGCTGACTGTCAACCCTGGATCTGTAGTGGATTTGATCTTGTTCAGAAGAAACTCACTGGTGTCTGTTACTGTTAAAACGACATCTCCACCCAATGACAGCTATGAAATGCAGGAGGAAAAGAAACCATCACCGGAGGCTACAAAATATCTTGATGCCCTTCTCGCAAAATAGATCTTACATCAGCTGAACTGCCGCAACTCCATTTATCTTCCTCATCTCCGGAAGGAGTTCAGCTGGTATCGGCCTGTCCGTCACTATGATCGCAGTCGGTTTATCTGTCATCTCAGGATCATCGGCAATGACCTGTCTTACGTTAATGCCCCTCATCGCAACTATGGAGAGTGCTGATGCAATAATGCCGGGGCGATCCTGGAGTTCAGGTATAATCTGAATTACCCCGAGTCCCATTTTGGATGATGATACGCCTAGGTTTGCCACCGGTACAAGGTCGGAAAAAAAAGCAAGAAGCTGTGGATCCCCTGCTATATGGTTGACAGCGCCTATGACAACTCTCCTGTCAACATTTACTGCCCTGGCAACCTGACCGGCAGACATCTCTATGTCTCCGCAGTGGATCTGATAGACCC
>DAQB01000044.1 GCA_002502705.1 Thermoplasmatales archaeon UBA582
CCAGCCGCAGTCTTTGAACGCAACCGGGCACCGGGTATGAAAGATGCATCCCCTAGGCAGTGATGTATTTAACGGGACATGATCGCTTAATGCATTATCCAGGGAACTTCTGGGAGTCTGGAGAGATAGAGAGTTAGCAATCAGCATCTTGGTGAAAGGATGGAGCATCCCCGTGTATATGTTCAGTGTTGAAGAGTATTCCAGTACTCTCCCATGGTAAAGTACTATTACCCTATCTGACAGCACCCGAATTGCATTCAGGTCGTTTGAAGCAACCAGATAGGAAACCCCTCTCGCGTACTGATAGTCCCTCAGGGTGTTAAGTATCTGCGCCTGTGCCGAGGTATCCATTGCTGAAGTCGGATCGTCAAGTATTGCTATTCTTGGTTCAACTGATATCGTGCGGATAATATTGACTATCTGCATCTGTTCAACCCCCAGCTCCTGTGGATACTTTACAAGATCGGTCTCCCTTAAGCCGGCTGCTGCCGATGCCTCCTTTACTCTTGCCTCAATCTCTGAATCTGTGAGATCAGTTGCCCTCTTGAATGATTCAGCAATGGCCTCCCAAACAGTCTTCTTTGGATCAAGTGATGTTCTTGGATCCTGAAATACAACCTGAACGTTTTTCTTTATCTTTCTTATCGTACCTGTTTGCCTGCCAGAAATAGAGTAATTGGATCTAAGTTGTAACAACTCAGATCTGTCATTACCAGTTTCAGGAAGCTCACCCTTATATCTTTCCTCAAGTGATGCTGCCTTTTTCATTGAGTCGATTGGAGCTGCAAAATATGCTGCTCCTGCGCTCGTGCTTACCATGCCCAGTATTGCCTTAAGCAGGAGGCTTTTCCCGCTGCCTGATTCCCCTATAATACCTACAGTTTCTCCCTCCTGCAATTTAAAAGTAATACCATCTAAAAGACTTACTTTTCTTGAGCTTTCATTAGAATCTGAGTCAACTCTAAGGTTTGCCACAAGCAGAAGCGTTGATTCATCCACATCCATCATTTTAATCCTCCTCGACCTGTTCAGAATACAGGAAGCAAGCCACGTTATGACCCTCCGTCAGCGGAGCAAGTAGTGGTTTTTTGAGGCTGCAGATATCCATCCTGAATTTGCACCTTGGGTGAAAGCGGCACCCCTTTGGTGGATCAGTCAGGTCCGGCGAAAATCCAAGAGTGAATTCAAGCTTGTCTGACTTCTCAGTTACCCTTTCAGCCGCAGAGAATGTATTTATCACACTACTCGTGAATGGATGTTTTGAATCTGATACAATTGTTTCAGGTGTACCTTCCTCGACGATGTTGCCTGCATACATGACCAATAGTCGGTCTGAAATAGAATTCAGCACAGTCAGATCCTTTGAGAAAATGACGATGCTTAACTCCTTCTTCCGTCTGTGCTGCTCGCGTATAAATGACAGTATCTTCAGCTTAGTGTTGACGTCATAATTGCTGGCCGGTTCGTCGAGAACTATAATTCCAGAGTCAACTGAAAATGCCATAGCTATGACCATCTTTTGTCTGATTACTACCGGAACATCGTCCGGATAAAGATCAGCGATCTTTTCAGGGTCGTCTATTCCAAGTTCGCGAAGTACCTGGTAACAATATGAGAGGGCTACCTCTCTGATATGTTCGTATTTCGTTGAATTGAGAATGGATCTGACCAGGTCTTTGGGCGAGGTTGATGACTTCAACTTCAGTTCAATAGACTGCAATTCTCTCTCAAGGTCAGCTTTCAGTTCAGTATCTTTCTCGTCGTTTGCCATTATAATATCAAGTGAAAGCTTGTTTTTCTGCAATTCAAGTAAAAGGGTGTTTCTTACATTCTCAATCTCTGAAACATCAGTTCCTTTCTTTTCCTTTGATATGATATCAAAAATCTGCTCATGGAGGTTCTCCTGGTCAGTCGAGTTTTCAAACACATTGAAAATTAGAGACCTATTGTTGAAAATTGCGTTTTCTGTTAACCAGATACCTATCAATCTGTTTCTGCCAGCAATGTCGGGTTGTTGCTGAACAAGTTCAATCAGAGCCTCAACATCCTGGAGTGATGCCTTTTCCCTTTTTATAATCGAACTGCAAATGCCAGCCGCATTTCTTGACAGAACTGTATATACCATATGATCTTTAAGCTTCAACGCGGGATTGAGTGAACGGAACGCATTCTCGGGCACAAGCGTAATCGAATGGCCCCTGATCTTTTGCATTATTCTTTCCTGTTCCCTGATCAGTGTTTCGCCAGTTTTTCTTTTCTTACCGGATGCAATCGAAGCTTCAAATTTTGCAAGGCTCTTAACATCCCTGTATATGTTGAAGCCATTTATCCGGACAGAGCCTCCGACCACATAACCAGGCTCCATAAGCAGGTCAATTATCGAATTTGNNTGCCGCTCTCTCCAAAAATGCCGAGAATTTCGCTTTCCCTCAACGAAAAATTAAGTCTTGTTATTACTTTTGAGACTCCTTCTTGTGTTAGAAAATAGACCTTAAGGTTGCTGACTGACAGTGGGACTTCTGCCATACCCTCAATGTTAGTATTCATCATCTATCTCTCAAACCTCCATTTTTTCCTGTTCAAAGAAGATTTCAATCCAGTTCCTAGGAGATATACTCCAACCCCAAACCCGATGATAAAAATGCCAGGAATAACCAGGGGCCACCAGTAACCAGTTCCAATATAAGCATTCCCCCATCTCATCATATTTCCAATTTCAGGAAGGTATGGATTAACTCCCCCAATGTTTAGGAAATCGACAGTGGCCAGCAACTCGAAAACCAGACCAAGGTCGAGGATTATTCTGATCGCAATATCAGGTAAAATATTTGGGAAAACATGGTAAAACGCAATCTTAGTCCGTGAATCTCCGGAAGCAACTGATGACATTATGTACATTTTCTTCTTGGTTGACCTGACCATGTTTCTAGTTCTACCGGCATAAAGGGGCCACCAGGTAATTGCAAGAGCAAAAGCAAAGCCCTCATAACCAAGGTTTAGAACTGCAGCAATGATCACTGCAAATCCTATTACCGGAATCTGAACAAAGAAATCAGAGAATTTGGAAATTACTTTGTCAATAATTCCATTCGAAACCCCGGCATATAGTCCTGCAATCATGCCGATCCCAGCTCCAACCAGAACAACAAACAGTGAAAAACCAAGATCAAACTTTATCGCCGCAAAAACCACTGGCAAAACTGGTAAACCGTATGATGTCCCTCCAAATAAAAACCATCCTCCGGAAAAAAGACCCTGCGGTGTTGTGAGCGAATAGTTACCATGAAAGGTTGTAACAGCATTGCTCATAGATCCGGAAACACCAAGATACCCCGGATAAATAAGATCCAAAAGGCCAATTAAGAAGTAAAACACTGTTATTATTAACCCTGCGATCGCAGCCTTATTTGTAAGCGACATTTTAACAGATTTTGTGGCCTGTTTTGATTTAAGCACCATGGTAACAGTTGGTGGTTCAAGGCGTTCCTCCGTCATGTTTGGTTCAACCATCTAATCCACCTCACCAGATGGATTTATCAGGTCCATGGCAATCCCAGAGATCAGTCCCGATAAAATGATCAGCAGTCCGAATATAAAAAGCGAGTAAATTGCCAGTGGATAATTTCTGGTAGTTGTTACAGACTGGTAAAATGCCCACCCAAGTCCCTGATAATTAAAGACAGCCTCAATTATTATCAGATAGGTCAGTACAGTCATCATTATAACCCTTATATGCTTTAAAACTTCATATCCGCCTTTATCCAGAAGGTACTTCTTTGTGATCAGCCATTGAGGAGTTCCAGTGGCCCTTGCCAGTCTCACGTATCCTTCCTTTATGGATTTGATAATACCTGATCGATATGTCTGGAGTAGGAGGGTCGAGGTAAAGAAAACAAGCAGCAGAAATGGAAGTATAAAATGCATAAATGCTGAATAGGCAATGGAAAGATTGCCGTGAATAAGACCATCTATTAGTGGCACATGGGTTGGAAATGTTGCTCCTGATAGTGAATACGTCCCAGTTATACCAATTGCGGTACCGTTAAACAGGAACCTGGCAAATGCTGCTAACACGAATACAGGGATAACAGTCCCTAATGCAGTGTAAGCTGAAACTGGAGAACTTCTCGATGAATGCGGTTTGTTACCATAGGAAATTCCCAGCAATATTACGATTGGAACCGAAACAACGATCGACAAACCAAGCAGAAATATTGTGCTTGGCAGAGTGTAGGATATCACCGCAGACGCGCTAAAACTCTTAAATGACCCAACGACAGAGGGAGCCATCCCCCAGTTACCGGTAAACGTGCTTGCGACGAATAAACCAAATTGAACCAGAACATTCTGGCTGCTTTCAAGAATACTTTTTCCTGAACTGGAAACGTACTGTGAAAAAACGATAGAACTGTTCTGTAATTCTGCAGCATACAGGATTATGAAGAGAAATACCAGCAGGCCAATCAACTCTATGACAGCATACAAAACCCTTCTGGCAACACTCATCCTTTTATTCATAATACTCCCACATCATGAGTAAGGTGTAATAAAATCTTTTTATTTTACTACAGATAATTTAAAAGGCATATTGAAAACATCGTGAAATTGATTATTAAAAAAACTTTTTTTCTAATAAAGTATGTTTTAGCTTTAACCGTATACATCATGTATTAATATTGTCTTAAAATACGCTATCCTGACAGAGTATGACAAAAAGTGAAGTAGTTGTAAGAGTAGCTGGCGCAGCCGGGGAAGGCGTTCAGTCTGCCGGTTTAATTGTTGCTAAAACGTTTGCTCGATCCGGACTAAATGTCGTGACTTATAATTATTATCAGGATATTGTAAGGGGTGGTCAGAGCTGGTATCAGATACGAGCTTCACATGAAAAAGTTATGAGTCAGGGCGATGGGTTAGATCTTCTGATAACCATGAATATCGATGGTCTTGTGAGGCATACGAATCCTGAGATAAATGAAGGCGGCGCTTCTCCATTGCAGGGAGTCGCAATTTTCGATAAATCGATCTCGGGATATAAACAGCAGACAGGTGTCAATTATTGTGCCATGCCTCTTTCTGAAATTGCATCAAAGCACAGCAAAGTCTCCCTGATGAAAAATACCGTTGCAATTGGAGGCGCAATGGCTGCATTAGGCGTCGATTTCGAAACACTGGCGGGGGTTATCAGGGATACATTCGGCAAAAAGGGAGAAGTAGCTGAGCAAAACGTAAGTGCTGCAAGGGATGGATACGACTATTATGTTTCCAACTTCAAGAAAATAGACAAGAACCTTAAATTTTCAAACCAGAGAAAATATCTGGTTGGCGGGGGGGAGGCAATAGGGCTTGGAGCAGTTAGCGGCGGTCTTAAAATGTATATTGGCTATCCCATGACCCCGGCATCTTCAGCCCTCGACTACCTTGCTTCACACGCGGTCAAGTTCGGGTTGTTTGTAAAGGTGCCTGAGGATGAGATATCAGCTATAAATATGGCAATTGGCGCCAACTATGCAGGCGTTCGGGCTATGACAGGCTCATCAGGTGGCGGGTTTTCCCTGATGGTGGAGGCACTCGGAATGGCTGGAATGATGGAAATACCGCTTGTTGTCTACGAAGCCCAGCGACCTGGTCCATCAACGGGTCTTCCCACCAAAATGGAGCAGGGCGATCTTAATCTTGTCTACGGAGCTTCTCAGGGCGACTTTCCCAGGATAATTCTGGCCCCAGGAAATGTAGAGGAATGTTTTTACCTGACAAGAGAGGCAATGAATCTTGCAGAGGAATATCAAACACCCGTAATTGTGATGTCTGATCTGTATCTGTCTGAACATTATGAGACTCTTGATGGGTTTGATTTCAATTTCAAGATAGATCATGGGAAAAGGGCAAAGGACGGCCAGTCCGGATTCAAGAGGTATGAATACACTCAAGATGGAATATCATACAGGGCAATTCCTGGGCAGCCTGGACTGATGCACAACGAGGACTCGGATGAGCATGGAGAGACGGGTGAAGTTGTATCAGACGCTGAAACTGATCCTAAACTCAGAATAGCAGCCATGGAAAAACGAATGAGAAAGATGCAAAATTACATTAAAAAAATGCCCCCAACCAAAACCTACTTGCTCGATGATGCAGATTATGCTATTGTTCAGTGGGGTTCCACCAGAGGAGTGGTGGAAGAGGCGATAAATATTCTGAGGGCGAAAAATATAAAGGCTGGAGCAGTTGAAGTCAACAGAGTATTCCCAATGAATCCAGATATCAAAAATCTACTCAGCGGTAAAAAGAAGGTGATTGTTGTTGAGAACAACTATACTGGCCAGTTCAACCGGTTGTTAAAAACGGAATTTCTCATCAAGACTTCACTCGTTCATAAATTTGATGGAGAGGCATTCTACCCAGGCCAGCTTGCAGAGGAAATACAAGAGGAAATAAAAAGAGGTGATTAAAATGGTGACAGTAGCAGATTTTAATGGAAAGGTTAAACCGGACTGGTGCCCGGCGTGCGGTAATTTTGCTCAGCTTTCTGCCTTAAAGGCAGTTTTAGCAGAGCTTGGAATAGAACCACACAACACAGTCGTAGTATCAGGAATAGGATGTTCAAGCAACCTGCCGGAATTCATAAATGCATACGGATTCCACGGGTTACATGGCAGGCTTCTTCCAGTAGCCTCGGCAATTAAGTGGGCAAATCCAAAGCTTACGGTGATTGGTTATGGAGGAGACGGTGACGGGTTTTTCGAAGGCACACAGCACTTTTACCATACGGCAAAGAGGAACGTGGATATTACGTATATAGTATCTGACAATCAGATTTTTGGTTTAACAACTGGACAGGCTTCGCCTACTTCTGAATTGGGGTTCAAGTCCAAAACCACCCCGGAGGGGAATATTGAGAAACCAATAAACCCGCTGGCATTTGGGCTTGCAGCTGGCGCTACTTTTGTGGCAAGGGGATTTTCAGGCGATCCGAAGCACCTGAACGATATAATCAAGAAAGGAATACAGCACAGAGGATTTTCCTTCATAGATGTGTTCAGTCCATGTGTGACTTTTAACAAATACAACACATACGATTATTTCAGAAAGAAGGTATACAAATACGAGGCAAAAGATCTAACCGACTTCTCAGCTGCATATAATGCGGTTCAGGAATGGGGAGAAAAGATACCGATTGGAATATTCTACCAGAAGCAGGAACCAACATACATAGACAGGGATCCTGTTGCGGCTAAAATTTCGCTCGTTGAATCTGAACCAGTTAAACTGACAGAAGAGTCGGTTGAAGAGTTTCTCTGATCTATATCAGTAACATTTAGATCAGGAGGCAGCTTCAGGTGAATGAACAAAAACCAGATGTTTCTGGAGGACTGCCTCAAAATGAGCTCACAGATCNNGCCTGTCTTCGGTCAAAGACTGGCTGGATCATGCAGCCAGATCGGATACTGATCAATCTGCCATTACCGATATCCTCAAGGAAATAATGGGCATACTTGAAATCAACAAACATTCCATTGCTGATGGCATCAGGGCAGATACGGGGAAATCAGAACGGGCGGCGCTACTCGCA
>DAQB01000135.1:0-21409 GCA_002502705.1 Thermoplasmatales archaeon UBA582
TATTTCATTATACAGGGGAATTGTGCAACACACTCGTGGCAACCCAGAGTATGAAAGAGATTTATGTATCAAGATTAAGGGCATGAAAATGATATATCGTTCTATTTTAGATAGGTGGATTCAATAAATAATGTGTAATGGTCAAAGTGGCGCCATTATATCTTGTAACAGGCGTTGGAGTCGTTTTATAATCTGACAGATAAACCGAAAATAAGCCGCTTTCTGTGATTCAATGGTTCTGGTTTTTCAATCCTGATGCTTGCATTAAGTATATGATATCGTTTTCGATATCGGAAAAGTCGGTTAAGATAAAATGATCAGCATAGAACACGCATCTAAATCATACATAAAAAAACAGCCACTTGCCGTTAACGATCTTGAACTTGAACTGAAAGACGGGGAAATACTTGGTCTTGTCGGTTTAAACGGGGCAGGTAAAACAACAACGATTAGAATGTCTTCGGGCATTATTCTGCCCACATCAGGTCACATCATGGTTGATGGTTTTGACATTGTATCGGAGAAGGTCAAAGCAGCGTCAAATATTGGATGGATACCAGAACTTCCAAACTTTGAACCGAACGCAAAACCATTCGAGCTTATGAGATATTTTGCAGGATTTTATGGAATGCATGGGGATGAAACAGACAACAGGATAACTGAACTATTAGAAAAAGTGGGACTGAAGGGTCAGTTTAACAAGAAGCTGCGGAATTATTCGCAGGGGATGAAGAAGAGGTTTGCCATTGCAGAGTCAATAATAGGAGATCCGAAGAATGTTCTCTTTGATGAAACACTTAACGGCCTTGATCCAGAAGGTGTGCTGTTTGTCAGGAATTTAATGTTCAGCCTCAAGAAGGAAGGTAAAGCTATCCTTCTCTCCTCACATATATTATCTGAGGTTGAAGATGTCGCCGATAGGGTTGCAATAATAGATCATGGAAAGTTGATCAAGTTACTTAACCGCGGAGACCTGAAAACTCTTGGCAAGACTGTCATTGAATTAGATATTTTGAATTATGATAGCGAGGCAGCAAAGTTGCTTCAGAACTACGGCGAGCTGGATAAGTCAGATCATGTTATGGTTCTGAGAGACCTGAAGGTTTCTGATGCAGATATTCCAAGCATACTCAGTGAGCTCGTGAAAGCGAATTATACAGTGAAGAAATTTAATCCTGTTGGGGAAAGTCTTGAAGATTACTTTTTCAGTTTAATAGGTGGTGCCAAATGAAGCCAATAATATATGAGATCAGGAGAAGCCTGACCAGTAAGTTTGTCATAATTATGATTGTTGCTATAGTCGGTCTTTCGGCTCTTTTGGCTTATGAGTCAGGTTCAACTTTCAGCCCTGTCTCAATACCTGCAAAGCCATCTCTCACTTACGGTTATTATATCAATGGAAACAGTCTAACCGTGGTTGGTTACGATCACAACGCATACGGCAGTCCATTCCCGCATGTAACTGACAGTTTCACGTATAACGGTTCAGTTTATAATGCAACATCCGGTCTCTCCGGATTTGCCAATGTCACAATACCAATAGATCCATCTGCTACTATTTCATTGTATGTCAACTATACCTACAAAGAATTCAGGCTTCCAATCACGACTTCTCTTGGCAGGTATTCAATCAATACATCCATTACGTACTCAGGGCTGCAGATGGTCAGTGGTTTGACCAGTGAGATCTATAACCCAACCAATAAATCTGATGTTGGATTGGAGCTCTTCTATGTGGGTCCGGATGGTGCCACAGCACCCTCGTACACCGTATATATTGGAAATTTATCTAGCAGTTTTCTCCGATCACCAACAACAGATTATACATTCAAGTATGTAGAATCTGGATTTACAGTTATCAATGTATTTCCTGATGTCAGATATTCGCAGAAAAATATCACATTTGCAGCACTTGCGGAAAATGCAACAGGTGTTCCATCAAGCCCGAAGATTATAGGACCTATGACTTTTTACTCTCCAATAACGCAGAGTGAATTGCAGTCCCTCGTCTTTTCGGGCACTTCTGCCATACTCGGCTTCCTCATACCGATACTGGCTGTGTTTGCAGGATATCTCACGTATGGAAAGGACAGAACCAGCGGGGTGCTGGAATCTGTATTAAAGCGCCCTGTTACAAGGGGTGGCCTGATTTTTTCCAGGTTTGTCGCCAATGCAGTTGCAATAATTATCGCAGTTGGTGTTTCGATGATCTTCTCCGACCTGATTATAGATCATTATTTTTCGATGTATCTTTCTGATTACTTCAGCCTTTATTTCGTCTGGACTTATGTTGTCGAAGGATTGGCCTTCCTGGGAATTGTATACATGTTTTCACACATAGTGAAATCCCAGGGAGCCCTGCTCGGGGCATCCATTGCAGTTTTCATTGTTCTTGATCTCTTCTGGTCCATAATACCGGTCGCAATACTTGCCGCTCTGGGAGTATCCTCATCAAGCAATGAATATGTTCTGGGCACTATCGCATTCGATTACATCAGCCCTTCGGGTTTTTCGTCTCTTGTGCAGACGATGTTCACAGGCAAGATAGGCTTAATTTCATCCATCTCGATTGATCCATCATCGTATGGGCTTGTGTCGCCTTTACTGATCCTGGTGGGGATCCTCTGGATAGCTGTACCTTTCGCACTCGCCTTTAATCTGGCAAGAAAGAGGGATTGAACGTTTGCCTTTTTGGCCTTATATAGTTGATTTCGTGGGTTTCTTCAGCGCAGATTCCTCGGTTGTCTCGACATACGGTCTCAGAAGAATAGCTGATATGTTATCTGTTCCGTCCACCTCATTGGCACGGTTTATCAGTACGTCAAGGGAATCATGACAGGACATGTTCGCCTGAAGCCCCTTTGCGATGATCGTATCATCGAAAGCTTCCCAGAGACCATCGCAGCATAAAAGGATGGAGTCACCCCTGAACGTTCTCAGACGGTATATGTCCGGTAGGGGATCCTCCTCAAACCCTATAGCCCTCATCAACTCATTTTTCCGTGGATGATACTTGGATTCCTCCTCTGTCAGGATCCCCTGATCCACGAGCATTTCAACATAGGAATGATCGGCTGTCCTGAAGCTCCTCTTCCCATCGTTGAAAATGTATAGCCTGCTGTCACCGACATTTCCTACATACAGATCGGTACCATCGAAATATGCTACGACCAGAGTGGTACCTATTTTCTGCATGTTATTTCTTGAAACATAAGTGAGGAGTGAATTGTTTGCATTTTCATATATCCTGTTAATTGAATTCACAATATCAGCAGACGTGAGGTCACGGTTCATCATTGATGAGCCAATGTGTCTCGCCTCCGAAATTGCCAGCCTGCTGGCAACATCACCCCTGGCGGTCCCGCCCTTTNNTCCCGCCCATTCCATCAGCGAGTGCAGCAAAAAACTGCTCCTTCCTCTCTATCTCATTTTCCATTGCTGAAAGGATAACACATATTGTGTCCTCATCCCTTTCACGTACCTTTCCCCTGATACTCTTCATTGCTGCATCCATTTCTTACACTCTTACCCTGTAATATGAAAAAGTTCCCTCCCTGAGGTCCGGCCTGATAGAAATTATATCCCCTTCGTTGATAGTCCCCCTGATAACCTTCTGTGATAGCGATCCAGATTTCTTCTGGAAAATATTCCTCTTACCATAAGGGTAAACCACAAAGGTATTGGTCCTGTTATCATACTCAACGGTACCAACACGGGATCTGTCGTCTTTACCTTTCTCCGTTATGTAGAGGTTGTAATCGTTAACAATATAATCCCCGAGTATTGAGGCGGGCACAGCTTTCTGACTGAAAATCTGGATCTTGTGATCCTGATCAAGTTTGCAGATATAACCAAGATCAGTGACCAGGAAATCCCCTGACAGCGTGAGGAAATCTGCTATAAAGTGAAAGGCAGATTTGTAACGTTCAGAAGGCTTCAGATTGGTGGCCTTCGTTATGATATCGAATATCTTGGGATTGCATAGAGGCTTGACCTCAGTTTCCAGATATTTCCTTGTAATAAATTCAACGCCGTATTTTTCCCTCATCTCTTCATTGTCAAGGAACTTTCCCGTTATCATGGAGCACATAAGCGCTCCAATGGAGTATGTATCATATGTGGATGATGCCTTGATCTTGTCATCAGAATCAAGCTCTGGCGGGTGATAACATGGTACCCCTATCCTCTCGCTGTGCGTGAAGAACGATCCAGATACCCTGCTTGCAAGGTGCTTTGATGTACCGAAATCTATTATCTTAGGGATCTTCTTTGTTATGACAATATTTCCCGGGTTCAGGTCTCTGTGGAATATCTCATGAAGATGCAGGTAATTGACAGAGAAGAGAAGGTTCAGCGAGATCCGGATAACTTCGTCCTCCTCGAATTTTGTACCTTCTTTTCCCTTCGTCGCAAGGTATGAGTTGAGGTTCCTCCCCTCGGCGTATTCCTCAACCAGGAAATGCTGACCGCCCTCCCTGAAATATTCAACGTAAGAAACAACGCCCGGAAAAGATATCTCTGACAGGACCCTGCTCTCAGCCTCGAGTTGCTTGATGGATTCCTTTATACTCTCCCTTTTTTCAAGATCGCTTTTCGACTCCTCGTCATAAATCCTTGGTACCTTCAATACAACCGGCACGTTCTTAAGAACGTCCTTACCCCTGAATACGTAAGCAAATCCACCAGCGCCGAGGAAATCCGGATTGTTTTTCTTGGATGGCACAAGTGAGACGTCATATCTCCCATGAAGGAACCTAGCAGATCCCCTCTGCCTGCCGAGAGATAATCCGACTGGAATCCTTGATGTATAGGATCGCACAAATCTATAAGTGGGCTCGTAAAAAACAAGTGCAGTTATTATGATGGATAAAAATAGGACCTCCACAGAGTTTGGCGTCCAGACACTCGTTATTTTCGTTGAAAGAAAATAGCTTATTCCCGTGAAAAACGCTAATAGCAATATTATGAATAAGAATATGTTGAATTTCCTGTAGCCAATGCTCACCATGAAAATAAGCCCCATGCCTGCCAGGCCAATATATTCCGGTAATTCCATGAGACCTGCAGGGTTATGAATTGTGACAGGTGATGATATACTGGCTCCGGCCGAATAAAGGAGACCGAAATCATGTTGTATAGAAGAAATGTTACCATAAATGATTCCGCCAAATGCTATTACTGCAACAATTGAAAGAATGTATCTTCCCCTTGACATGAGATCAAAGGCTGTGTATATGTTTCGGGATCCCTCCCTGAAAGTTCTGTAATTGTAGCCGAATATCCAGAATGTAAATATCAGGAGCAGAAAGGTCCAGATCAGTGGAGTCCTGTATACAAGCGCAATCTGGTAAAAAGCATACAGACTCAGAAGAACGAGCGTTGCTGTGATTATATTTGAATAGTAAGACCTGTATCTGTTCCTTAGAACTATAAAGAGAAGTATCGCAAATATAACAACGACGGCATAGAAGAATCCCGGACCGGAGGATATTGTCTTTCTGTAGAACATGAATGCAAAGAATATCAATGAAAGGGCTGCGAATGGCGATAAGAGCCTGAAGGTAAGACTCTTGATTTCGTTTTCTTTCCGGATTTCCCTCGTGGGGAGGAGGATACACATCCCAAGAATGAGCAGCGCACCGTCCCACAGATACAGGTAATTTGTCACGTCAAGAGCAACAAGGACGGCGAAAAACGCCACTGCTATACCAGATGTAATCCCATGCTTCTTGATATATGCTCTTTCAGTATCGTGATCCTTCCTGGAAATAAGGATCTCGAAGAAATATGTCGGGAGCAGGCACGCAAAAAATGGAATTTCGTAGTACCTGCCANNGCCAATACTTCCTGCTATGAAAACAAATGCAATAAAGGAAGAGGCGAATGCAAAGATTATGAATATTATCCTGTGAGATGATTTATAGTCTACAGCGGTTGTTGACGTCTTGTATCCTTTGTTGACCAACGAATATACCCATGAGGAGATGCCGAGCAAAAAGCCTATTATTAAAAGTATGTAGATATAGAAATTGTCAAGATAGACCCGGTTAAGAACTGGCCCCTGAAGGAATGCCACCATTATAAGGAAGAGAGAAATGGCNNCATGAATATGTATATTTCAAACGGGTATTTTCTCATCTCGTGCCCTTCCTTGAAGCAGCGTTTATCTGAGCGGTAGTCTGTGCCTGTGGAAGCTCGACCCTGAAGCGTATAAGTGGAGTCATATTTTTGTCAAGTGCGAGACCGATTTCATCACCATCAGCAAGCTGCAATTTCTTGAGGCTCTCGAATCTCTTGCCTCCGATTGCGTGCCCATTCAGGGAGGAACCATTCAGGCTCTTCTTTTCACGTATGTAGAAATGACTGCTGTCCTTTGTGAAAACTAGATGTTCTGTGTTCACGTACTCTGAAAATCTGTGTCTGATGACGTCCTTCCTTCCAAATGTGTATGGAAAGTAAGCAATCCGAATCGGAAGGCCAGATTCCGGTATTAAATTGAAGAAAGCTGATACCTCCTCCGGTTTAACCTTGGAAAATACATGACCACATACCGGGCACCTTGATCTTATTGCTGTCATCCTGAATCCACAGTTCGGGCAGATGATCCTCTCACTGCCTTCTGTTTTTGCCGGTTCATCAAGCTGGAGTTTCTGCCCATCAACCTTGCAGAACAGAGAATCGTCTGTGTATATTCTCAGACATAAAGGGCATACCTTCCTAGGCTGAGGCACTTTTTCCTCATGATTTGCCTTCCTTTTCCAGATCATTTTAGCGGGGTGTAATATCCAGCATTAATTATAGATTTATCTTTTTCACACTTTTAATCTAGATGCTTTGCATTGAATCTAAAAACTTACCTTCTTTTATTAGCTAAGAGAGCACAATGATTCCAAGGCTCTGAAGGGCCAGCAACATATATTGGATGGCAAAACCGGCAACAAGCAGCCCGAATATACGGGTTATGGCCTTCATGCTCTTTGCGCCCAGAAACCTGAGGATTGTCGAGGAAAACGTGAAAAATATGAAAACTATTGCAAAAAGTATCGACACAGAAATTAGCGTAAGGAGGTCAACCGGAACGAATGGCCCATTCATAAGAATTATAATTAGCGAAATCGCACCGGGTCCAGCTAATAGCGGGGTTGCAAATGGCACAATTCCAGCATCATGCTCTACATTTCCACCCTGAGATTTAGGACGATCCCCCTCACGTACCATCTGTATTCCCATAATAAGCAGGATCAATCCACCGGCAATTTCTAAGGCTTCAACACTTATACCGAAGAAAAGAAGAATATATCTTCCAACTATCGCAAAGAATATCATTATTGCGAGTCCATAGATGGAGGCATCCTTTGTTACTATACGCCTCTCTTTTTCTGTCATTTCAGATGTCATACCTATAAACAGTACCAGAGCGCCAAATGGATCGATGACAACGAAAAGCGGCATAAACACAGCCAGGAAAGAATAGAGCAAACCCGAGGTCACGCGGAAAGCATATTAACCGTATATTTAGCCTTGATGAAGTTTAACCTGTCCGCAGGTTATAATTCGCTCATAAGCTCTCAACAGACTCAAGGCAGGCTGTGGGTTTTATCCTTGCCTCATATGAAAGTAAATTATCCAGATTGGAAAGCAAACGATTGGAATGATCTTTCCTGATTATGAAATCAGTAACGATTGAATTTCTTTCTGGAGTGGCCTTAAAAAAAACAGGTACGAGACCGGAATTAACTATGAATTGATACAGTGCGGTGAAGAATGGAGAATCAATCAAAAACTCTTCATTTTTCCCGATTAAATCGGCCTGATTATGCTGTACCGATGACCCGGTATATTTATGAAAAATGATGGTAGCCTTATTTTCCGGGCTTAATCTTTTGATTCTGATTTCGCCTTTATTCGACATGATCCCGGATCGATCCAGATCTTCTGCGTCTAGCTGCAATGAAAACTTTGACCTCAAATGTGTAAACTCATCGAGCGGACCACCAAATTTATGATAGAGGTCAAGCATGAATGGGATGTCTTCGCTGTATGGTCCCATAAACAGCAGCTCTTTGCCGAAACTTGCCTTCTCTTCGATGTAGTCTAGAATAACATTGCTGACCTGGGGGTTATTTTCTTCCTCGTATTCAATTGCGAAATATAATCCACCATTGAACCATATATTGTTTGGTTCGACCCTGCAGCCCCTTATTTCAGTTAGTTTGTCGTAAAAAATAGAGTTTGCATCATGAATAGCAGACCAGAGGATTTGATTCTCTATTTTATAATCAAAAATACCTGCAGCATTCAGACGATCCTTCAACCCTTCATTGCGGTTGGTCACAATATCGCGTTTTAAGGGCTCACCTGAAATCCACTTTTCCTTGTCATTGATTAGAAGAAGAAATCTCAGATTGGTCTTTTCCTTTATATCGTCAAGTGAGGTGAATTTTGGTCTCACATTGTCCAACCTGAAGAGTGCAATGTTCATTTCATTACACCATGATATCTCATATTAAAAACATTAACCTGGCTTGTGATCGTTCTCAACGTTTTCAATTGCCTTGAAATATGGAAATTGGAGCTACTGACGCTCGGATGACAAAAGATCAAATGGTCATCTTGTTTTTCCGGTATCCAGGTTTAAAAGAATGCCGGGACAGAATAAGCATTATAATTTGAGTTTGCATAATGATGCAATGCGTATACTAATTCTCGGGATTGACGGCTACATTGGCTGGCCACTTGCTCTGCACCTACTTGAACGTGGCCATGAAGTATCTGGGGTTGACAGCTTTTACACAAGAAAGAGGGTCAGGGAAGTTGGATCTGATTCGGCTATCCCGATAATGTCCATGGAACGCAGAATAGAGTCCTTGAAAGAAATGTCAGGTCATAAGTTAAGTTTCATTCGAGGAGATGTTAGCAATCCCAGAATCATATATGATGCAATAAAGGAGTTCAAACCAGACTGCACAGTACATCTGGCTGAGCAGAGATCTGCCCCGTATTCGATGATTGGTCTCAAACAGGCAACGGAAACGCTGCAGAAAAACATGATAGGAACAGTGAACCTTGCATATGCGATCAAGGATATGAACCCGGGTTGTCATATATTAAAGCTTGGGACAATGGGTGAATATGGTACTCCAAATATTGACATTCCTGAAGGCTTTTTTGAAGTGGAGTACCGCGGTAGAAAGGATACACTGCCTTTCCCAAGAAATGCTGGGTCCTGGTACCACTGGTCAAAGGTACATGATTCAAACAACCTCATGTTTGCAAACAATGTCTGGAAAATACCAGTCACAGACGTGATGCAGGGTGTTGTTTATGGTACCAGTACTGAAGAGATTGACAGGTTCTCGTCCCCAACGAGATTCGACATAGATGAGGTGTGGGGGACTGCACTGAATCGCTTCTGTGCTCAGGCTGTAGGTGATATGCCCATAACACCCTATGGTAAAGGTGGACAGACCAGGGGCTTTCTGTCGTTGACTGACAGTATTCAGTGCCTCACGATCGCTGCTGAAAAGCCGCCAGAAAAAGGTGAATACAGGGTGTTCAACCAGTTTGATGAATATTACTCTGTCAATCAGCTTGCGGAGACAGTGAAAAACAGTTATGAGCATTTAACAGGAAAACCCGCCAGGATAGAGCATGTTGAGAATCCAAGAATAGAGAAGGAGGCACATTATTACAGGCCGGACATGATAAAACTTCGTAATCTTGGCTACAGACCATCAAGATCGCTCGAAACTGAAATTCTAAAGATCCTGTCGGATCTCTCGAAGCACAAGAGCAGGATAGACAAACTTAAGAACTGTATTATGCCTAAAACATTCTGGGCCAAGAGCTCAGGGATCTGATACCGCAGATTCATAAGTTCTTTTCAGGACCTGAAGGTAGTCGTGGGAATAGCCGACGCTTATCCATTCCTCCCTTCCGATCTCAATGCCCATCGCATTCCTGCCCGCGGCAATGGAGGTGTTAATTGACGGTGTCAGTTCAAGCGGTTTTACAGCGGATTCCAAAAGATTGGAGATAACCCATGGCGAAAGAATGTAACAGGCACACAGCGCAAGGTTTGATTTTGGGCTGACTGGCTTCTCCTCAAGAGATCTAACTTTCTTGATATTCTTTGTATACCCTATTGCATCGATTACTTCAGCTATGCCGTATCTTTGCGGGTTATCGACATGCATCAGATATAATACCTGAGATCCACTTTGATTGAACAGATCCATTCCAGCTTTGATGTGCCTGATATCCATGATCATGCCGTCCCCTGCATTAAGGATAAATGGCTCATCTTCGATGAATTCGGATGCTTTTCTGACTGCATCGCCAAAGCCATCCGGTGAATCCTGATAGATAATTGAGGCATCCGGTATGTTTTCCTCTATGAATGCCCTTGTCATGATATCACTTTTCCCTATAACAATACCTATTTCTTCTATTCCCAGTGATCTGATTCTTGAATATATGGCATCTATAAGTGGCCTCAGAACAACCCTGCCATCAATTTTCAGATAGATAGGCAAAAGCTCCTTCCTGAGTCGTCCGTCCAGGTNNTCGGCCTGATCTGGTACCAAGACCTGCAGCCGTAATGAGACCTTTCACTGTCCGGATAATGCCTGTTTAAGTTAAATATATTCACCCGTCTGGCACTGCTATCTAAACCGTTAACAAGGTGAACAAACAAAATTTTTTCTCCACATGCGACGATGGAAAAACAAATAATATCTAATGCACATATTCCCGCATGGGTCAGATGCCTAGCGAATTCTTCACCATGGATGATTTTGACTTCGATGGGAGAACCGTTTATCTCAGACTGGACCTGAACTCGCCCATAAATCCAGCAACAGGCGAGATCATGGATTTCTCCAGGTTCAGTGCTCATCTTGAGACTATCAACGAACTAAGGAACTCCAAGCTTGTGATTGTGGCACACCAGAGCAGACCTGGAAAGGATGATTTTCTGAGCCTCAGGTGGCATGCGTTTCACCTTTCGACCATGCTCAAGAAGAAGATTACGTTTATAGATCAACTTTTTGGAAATGAAGTATCTGAGGCAATTACGGCGATGAAGCCCGGAGATATCATAATGCTTGAGAATTCGAGGTTTTACTCGGAGGAGGTCAGTCTTGACGGCTCAGAGCTTGATGTCATGGCAGCATCAAACATCGTAAAGAATCTGGCACCACTTTTTGACTATTTTGTAATTGACGCTTTTCCTGCCATACACAGACCACAGATTACACTGACCGGATTCAGGAGTTCCAAACCAAACATAGCTGGTAGACTTATTGAAAAGGAGATAAGGGCAATCAGCAGATTCAACAGCATTACAGGTGGCAATAAGATAGCTATTCTGTCTGGAGCAAAGATTTCTGAATCAATCAGGGTTGCAAAGAGCTTTCTTGAGAGGAAAATGGTGGACTTTGTTTTGACTGGAGGGGTAGTTGGAAATGCCTTTCTCAGTGCTTCAGGAACAAACATTGGAAAGAGATCTGCAGATTTCATTGCCAAGAACAACAGGGATCACAGCGAACTATTGCAGATTTGCAGGGATCTCTTGAAAAAATATCCTGACAGAATAATTACACCCACAGATTTTATACTGAATCCTTCCGGTAAGAGGGCAATAGCTGGTTCTCAGATACCGGATGGCGAAATGATAGCTGACATAGGTGTTGATACAATAGTCAGGTTTGGAGAATTTATTGGAAAGGCTTCAGCGATATTCATGAACGGACCTATGGGTATGTACGAGGTCGAAAAATATTCCACTGGAACCAGGGAAGTCTTCAGCTCAGTCGCAAAATCCGGCGCACTTTCAATAGCTGGTGGCGGTCACACACTGAGTGCGCTTGAGAAGATGGATCTGGTGGGTAGAATATCGCATGCCTCAACCGGAGGCGGCGCTCTGATAAGCTATTTATCCGGTGATAAGATGCCAGTGCTTGATGCTCTGAGAGAGAGCAAAAAGATATTTTCAGGTAGAGAAAATGGACACATATAATCAACAGAATCTGGTGGATGAGATTAACCTCACACGATCTCTCCTGGACTCACTGGAACGGCAGATTACTGCAGCTGACAAGGCCTATCAGGACATGTCAACAACACTTGCAGTAATAAAGGAAAGGGGTTCCATCGCGGCAAGCGAAACTAGGATTTCGATCGGGTCTGGCATGTTTCTGAAGGGAAACCTTGATGTATCCAGTAACATAATAATACCAATCGGATCTGATATCTATATAGAGGCAACAACTGAGGAAGCAGTAAAACGGATAGAAACTAATCTGGATAATCTCAGGAAGTCGCTGGAAGGTTTGCTGGATAGACAGGCTGAGCTCAGAATCAGGCATGACGACCTTCTTGCAATAGCACAAAATATAGGGAATCAGGAACAGAAGTAGAGAAATGTTCGAGGGTCTCGCGAACAGGATATCCAAGCTTTTCTCCGGATCCGGGGATGGTGAGGTTGTACGTAAGACAGAGCTGAGAGACAGAATGTTTGAGGCACTTGTTGAATCCGATGTAACAGTGGACCTGGCTGAAAAAATATCTGATTCTATTCTAAAGAAAACTGAAAAACTGAAAGGAAAGATCTCAGTGAATCAAATGCAGATTATGATCAGAAGGGAATTGATAGAGATCCTTACTGCAAGCGGCCCGGCACCAGATATTCTCACTGTAAAGAAGAGACCGTATATAATACTCTTTCTTGGCGTAAATGGCGGCGGGAAGACCACGACAATCGCCAAACTTGCCAGTTACATAAAGAAGAGTGGATTCAGAGCAGTACTGTCTGCATCTGACACATTCAGGGCTGGCGCCATAGAGCAGCTTTCAACCTGGAGCAGCAGGACAGGCATTGAAATTATCAAACATGAGCAGGGATCAGACCCATCAGCGGTTGCATTTGACGCGATAAACCATGCAATCGCAAGAAAACTGGATTTTGTTTTGATAGATACTGCGGGGAGAATGCAGAACAACAAAAACCTCATTGAAGAAATGAAAAAGATAAAAAGGGTGGCAAAACCTGACCTGACTCTTCTGATACTCGATGCAATGATAGGTCAGGATGCAGTCGAGCAGGGAAGGACCTTTCTTGAACATGTGGGGTTAGACGGCCTCATTGTGACTAAACTTGATACCGATGCCCGTGGCGGTCTGCTCATATCACTGGTAAGTGAGATTGGTAAGCCGGTATACTTTGTCTGTACCGGGCAGGATCTTGACGACATCATGCCTTTCGATCCGCAATGGTATGCAGATAAGATACTTCCTCTATCAAGCAATACCTGATAACATTCTTGATACTGCCTTGTGATCAAGTTCCGTCGTTATGAGCGGAATATTTTCGATCTCTGCAAGCTTGACTGCGAGTTCATCGATACGTCCTGCCTGTATATAGACGACCGCTGCTGGCTTAAGTGGGTGTACCCGTATTGCTATCATGGGACTCCTGCCCATTTTGACCTCGGTGAAACATATCACGCGCTGACTGGACCAACCATACAATACAGAATATTCAGAATAGGAGAAAGAAAGAATTGCCTTGATTCCATCCACAATAGTATATCCCATAACATGCCTGGATGTCGCCACATTTGAAACATTTGTACCCCTGATTGCTTTGATAATTTCATCGAGCGCAACCTCATGATCGTAATCACGTATGTCAAGAAGTGCGTCAGAAGGCACACCTGACGTATATCTCCGGATCAGGTTTCCACCGCGTGCTCGATCTATCTCAATGAGTGCATTGACAATCTTCCTTATCGAAGACACCCCAGGTGACTTTCGCCTTCCGGATTCATAATCGCTTATTACTGATGGGGAAATATCGAGGTATGTGGCAAGCTCATGCTTGCTAACCCCAAACTCTTCCCTCCATTTCCTGATTGCAGCTCCAGGATCTTCTGATATTGTGATTTCCCCTGCCATCTTTTCTTCGAGCATCATTGTGAGTGACCTGCATCATTTTCCACAGATGATTTTAAGTAACAGCCAGATCAGCCTTTTTTCTGCCTATGGTTGCAGCAATGGAAATTGCTGAGATCTCTGAACATATTTCACCTGCAGACGCATGTTGTAGGGTCGAGCAGGTAATTAATGTTATCTGTCGGACACGGGTTTCCATTCAATTATAATGCTTTCATGCCCCGTTAAGAACAAACCATCTTCCCGTATGAAGTATGATTACGTTTAACGGATCCAGAATCTTCCCGCTATCTATCCTTCCGAATGTGCCTGAACGTAACGAGGATAAGACATCGATTATATTTCCCTTTATTTTTATTCCTCTTTTATCACAGAAATCGAGGATTTGACGGACTGCATCTAAAAGATCGGTACCGGCGTCTATCTTAAGTGTTAAGGAATCCTTAAGGGATTGAAGATACCTGATCGTGTTAACAGCTTCCTCGATCTTCCTGTGTATTCGGGATTCAATTATTATTACGTTCTTTTCACCGGTGCCAATTCTTGAAGCGATCTGTTTTGTAGTGAGGCCGGATGCCCTAAGGCTGATAATTTCAGCCTGTCTGGGCGTCAGAAGCGTGTTGGAATAATTCACCATCAGGGTAACAGGCAGGTAAATAAAAATGTTTACTTATTCTCCCAAGTAAAAATTATTATTACCTNNCCATGGCTATACAGTGATAAATGAGGAAATATAGAATTGTAGCAGCTGCAATTATAGTCATAGTTCTCATTGTATCCGTCTACTTCCTGATACCGGATCACAAACAGAGTCTCGTCGTATATTCTGCAGATGCATATGTTGGAGAGGTCAACGCATTGATCTCAGGTTTTCATAATTCTACAGGATTGGCGGGTGATACTTCCATAGGCGGCGGCTCCTTCACAATAGGGCATGAAATTGGAAATGGGATCCCGGCAAATATCTTCTTCTCTGTCTCGAGATCTGCCTACAGCCACCAGTATCTTGGCTCAAAATATTACAGTGGATGGGCCGTTGCTCTTGCAGGCGATTCCCTCGTCCTGGCATATTCCGGGAGCCACCTGAATGCTGCGGATGCATCCCTTATAAACAATTTTAGTGCGGCCTACCGCAGTAATAACACGAGTCTATTCGCAAATGCGTTTGGTTCCCTTACATCTGGAACTTTTAAGGTGGGGATCTCTAATGCAAGCAGCGATCCTGCGGGTCTACGAGCATACATTTCGCTAGAAATAGCGGGTTACATGTATTCTGGCGGAAACGAGTCATATTACATACACAGACTGACCTCGAATGACGGTCTGGTTTCTGCTTCAAGCGCAGCAGATCTTGTAGCACCACTTGAAACCGGTCAGGTTTCATTTCTATATATTTACAGATCGGCTGCAATTTCAAAGGGCCTCGACTATATCACACTGCCCGATCGATTGAATTTTGGAAATTACTCAATGGCATCATTTTATTCCAATTTTTCTTATCAGACGCAGACTGGCGTGATACATGGGTTTCCTGTTTATCTTTATGTATCAATTCCAGCAAACGAGTCTCTTGTTTCGGAATCACAGAAATTTGTTGAATATTCAATGGAAAACAGATATCTGCTCGCAGATTTCGGAATGATAACTATGGATAAACCGATGATTTTCTATAATAATACTCCACCATCTTTCCTTTCACAGTACATTAAAAATGAGAGTCTGTTATACGGTGGAAACATGTGAGGCATCGCATTTGAAAATCTCTAACAGAATAAGACGCAGGGACGCTCTATGGCTGATTGCATCAATAACGGCATGGATTCTTGTAATACCAATAGCCCTGATCCTTATTTACGGCTTCTATTTCTACAGGTCAGCTACGGGGTTTGGCATTGCAGTCTTCAGATCGATAGCACTCACTATTCTAACATCCGGTTTATCTGCAATCATAATATTTATTGTCTTCACACCGCTTGCATACGAACTTGCTGGCAGAGCACACAGGGCGATGGAAACTATATCAGATATACCAGCAAGTATCCCCCATCCCGTCTGTGGAATAGCATTTCTCATTATGGACAGCCCGATAACACCAACNNAATAGGGCTGAACCTCTTTGACAGCATCCAGGGGATAGTTATAGCCCTTACATTTGTTGCCACACCTATTTACGTGCGATCAATGCAGTCTGTATTTGCTGCTAGGAATGCATTTCCGGATCTATATGCGGAAAGCCTCGGGGCATCGCGTCTTCGGGTACTGTATAGAAGTGCACTTCCTGCTGTTAAAAGAGAAGCTGTATATTCTTCACTCACAGCAATGAGCAGGGGGATGAGTGAATTTGGTTCTATCGCGATACTTGCCTATTATGTGACTCAATATCCATTCAGCGGAGTAAGCAATGCATCAGTGCTTATCTTTCAGTATTACAGTTTCTATGGCCCCCAGGGGGCAATAACTGCCTCTGCCGTTATGATAGTATTCTCTTTGCTTTTATTATTCATTGCGAGGTTATTTGCCCGCAACAGGGAAGCGAGCAGAGGGTCTGTTCAATGACAATAAATGTTGACATAACAGGCACTGCAGGTATCCTGAAGGTGAAAGCTGAAATCAACGGATCCGGTCTCATACTTCTTACAGGCAGGAATGGCTCTGGAAAGACAACCATCCTGAGGATGATAGCTGGCCAGGTTAGCATTCAGTCCGGAAGCATAGTTCTGAATGGTAAAGACGTCACATTTGAACCGTTGAATAGACGGAGAATAGTATTCATAAACCATGATTCAGTTTTGAGTGAACTAACAGTGGATTCACATATCAGATGGTCAAGATCAAATACAACAGATGAAGAGGTTTCATTAATAAAAGAGAAAATGGGAGTAAACTTTAGCGGGAAGGTCAAGGATCTAAGCCTTGGACAGCGAATGAGGGTGTCAATAGCATCTGCAATTTTAAGTCGGCCAGGAGCAATATTGCTTGACGAAACACTTGCAAATATCAGTGAAAAGAGTCTGGTTCTTGAAAACGTAAGAACAATCAGCCGGGAAAAAAATATAGATTTTATTGTGGCATCACAGATAACGATACCTGAAATTGCGTGGGATGCGTCCTATGTTGTCGAAAACGGTATTACCTCCAAAATTGTTGTTTAAACCAGTAACAGCATTATCAGCTCTGAAAGCAAATGGAATTGGATAGACCGGCGATATAACCTATTTTTACGGAGTACATTAGGAAATATTTGGTTTATTCATAAATTGTTCAGCAGTTAAAATATTCCTTGATTCTCTTCTTCTTCATTTGAAATCTGGGTCTTGAATCTATAAAAGGAACTTATAATAAAATGAAAATATTCAGTTTCATGGAAGAGAACCTTCTGGATATAGAATATTTCAGAAAATTGGATATCAGGACAGCCAAGGTAACGGAATGCGAGAAGATTGAAAAATCGAGGAGCCTGCTGCGATTGACAGTCGACATGGGTGGGGAGAAGAAGCAGGTTGTTTCAAGTATAGCCAACAGCTACAGTCCTGGAGACCTGATTGGAAAAACTATCATTGTGGTCACAAACCTGAAGCCTGCCACATTTATGGGCCATAAAAGTGAGGCGATGCTTCTTGCAGCTGAGGATCAGGGATCTCTTTCGCTGCTGACTACGTTTTCAGAGATTAAACCAGGCACCGAAGTACATTAGCTAATGGACATCTTACTCTTTTTGCCTCTCTGACTCAAATTCCTTTTTAAATTTCTGGACGTCCCTTGCCTTTACTTCAAGAATGAATGATCCAATGTAGTTACAGTCGTCGCATTTGTATACTGCACCGATGAGTCCGCCCGCTATCCAGTTTACATGTATTGACGCACATTTTGGGCAGATTTTTACAGGCTCGAGTCCATCCACGTATGCAGATGCAAATGGAATGAATAAATATTGCCAGTTTACCTGTTAACGAAAATGTTTTTCTGGTATTAAAAATCAGGCGATCTGTCTTTGGATAAAAGAGGTGATATTATCGATTATCCTGCTTTTTACCTGCGAAGGTTTTGTCCATGAGAACAGGGAGGGCTCGAGGTAACAGGCAAGGGCACATTTATTGCAGCTTGCAAATTCCCCCCATGGGTATGAATCCCAGAGCTTCAGTATGTCCGTATCCCAGACCGTGAAGGATCCGCTGTATTCATTCAGGACATAACAGGGCATCACTATTTTTCCGGTTGGATCGACATTTATCGTAAGCCAGGGCTTGCATTCCCAGGATATTCCATGATACCATGAATTCAATATTGATTCAAAATATTCCTTTGAATTCATAATAGGTGCTTTATTCATCTTCATTGAAAGGAGATTTTCAATTACTGCTTTCAGTCTTGATGAATCTGGGCTCTCCTTCTCTGCTGTAGTATAATCAAAAGCGATCTGAAAGTTGATCTGAATCCCCAGCTTTTGGGCAAGATTCACAAGATCAGCGGCCTGATCGAGATTCTCCGCCGTGATCGTTGAGCTTATTGCCATATTAAGGTACCGGCTTGCCTCTTTAATGCCGGCGACTGCATGATCATAAGAGCCTGAAACCCCCCTTAGTCTGTCATGGACCTTGCCAATTCCATCCAGAGATACGAAGAGAAAGTCAAGATTATCCTTTATCTCGTGTACTTTCTTCTGCAGAAGCCAGCCGTTGGATACCATAGAGGTGTGGAACCTGGAATATGACTCATCAAGAATCTGCCCTATATCATTCCTGAGGAGTGGTTCACCACCCTCAAAACCCATGAAGAGGACGCCTGCTTTCTTGAGAGATTCGAGCATTCTTACCTCATCTTCCAGTGATAAGAGATCGCTGTCCTCCCTGCGCCAGAAAGGGCACATCTTGCATTCAAGATTGCATCTGTATAGAAGTTTATGACCGGCAATAACTGGCATCCTCTTGTGTGTCAGACCCTTGAAAGAACGGGTAATTCCGCGTCCGAGAACCGGGCGGATTAATGACATTATTAGACAGTAAATCTGCGATATTATACTTTTCAGTGCGATCTTGCAACCACGGTAAATCTGTACAAAAGGCATTTATTTCTGCAAGGCGTAAATGTTGATAGTTCTAATCGTCTTGATACTGTGATTGTGAGTGTTGTGAAAGCAATGTATTTCCTCGAATGAAGCGATTTAAAATGATAATGATAGACAATAATGATACCTCAATTAGAATCTCCGATAAACATAAGAGATATACCATTGAAAGCGGTTACGCTGCATGTTTACAACGGGAAGGTCTTAATAATTGGATCAAATGGTATGAGAAAGATAATCTTGAATTTAAATAGTTATCTAGAGTTAACGTCACGATATATAGGGAATTGCCCTTCCGAAACCAAGTGCCGAAGTTATCCCTGCAACACCTATTCCGGCAAAAATATGGCAAGCATATAATAGTCGGTGCTGGTCATCGGTATGTCAACAAAATAAGTTCTGTGTTTGTATGGCCTGAAACCCCTGGTATCTGCCGAAATTGCTATATCCTTTGCTCCTCGCATCAGGTGAACAATTGTTGGGACTATCGCAGATATTCCAGCTATTAACAGAAATATGGGCTTTAAAAATTTGCGGCGACCGGATCCAAGTCCACGAAGCATCTGCATCTTTACTGAAGCGTCCAAGGACTGAAATACCATCATGAGAAGCCCGATATGGAGCTCTTCAGCTATTTTCATAACATACGATGAGGGTGGCGGATATTATGATCATGACCCACCTCCACTGGTCGACGGGCACCAGATGGGATTCAGGGTCCCGTTTATTGCGGTTTCTCCTTTTGCAAAGGAAGATTATGCATCTGGAACACTGCTCAACCATGCATCCATGCTGGCATTCATCGATTATAACTGGAATATGCCGGCTCTGAACAGGTTTGTCCTGTCCTCGAATATCCCTCTTGATTTTTTTTATTTTAGTCAGATCAGGCCGCCCAATCCATTCAGCTTTGGAGACAATTTAGTGATACCACCGTTCGCAACAATGTCATCATCATCAGCCGATGGGCATTCAAACGTGTCATCATTGTATCCCGTGCTTCCTCAGATAAACTATTCTTCCCTCCCTTATGAAAGATTTGGAAACAGTTCGTTTAACATGTCTGATATCAACGCAAGCGTTTTCGTGAAGAGTAATTCAGATTACAATGGGCCGGTAGGTCTTTATCTCTCCATTGTGACAGGAATCATTGCAGCTCTCATTTTAGCCGTAGTGATCATTATGAGACCATGGAAGAAAAGGTAAGTAGGAGAAAAAACCAAAGCGTGGCTGTTGATAAGTGGACCATACGTTTCAGCGACAGGAGGAACTGAGTTGCTCAACCTTATTAAAGATTTAATCATAAGGTCATGGGGGAGAAATTCATACGCCGAGCCAGAACATTATTACCATAAAGCACGACGGTGGAAGTATTAGTATAACGAAGTCCGAGGTGGTGCTCAAGATTCTTGGCAAGAAATATTCATTGCTGATCATTGGAGTTCTTGGAAATAACAGTGCGATGAGTTTCAATGACATAAAGAAGTCCGTTGGTTGTCCCCGTTCGAATCTCCTATCCGTACGACTTAAGGAGATGAGCAGTACAGGCATTATCAAAAGAGATGTCATGGATTCACACCCTGTTTCCGTTAAATATTCACTGACCGAGGGTGGGAAGGAACTTAGGGGAAATCTCATTCCGTTGTTCAAATGGATCGAGTGCAATTGTTAGCTTAAATCGTGGCAGTGGGTTCGATCCCGAGAGAGATTTAATTCATATGCAGTTAATTCAACTTGTTAAACTAAGTTCAGCATTCCGCTCTATCCTGTTTATTTATTCGTTAATATTACACATCACGAGAGATATATGATTCATTTAGAGCAAAATCGATGCGTTCTTCAATCAGGCTTCTCCAACCACGTAAATTTCCACAAAGAAGGATTGTTGAAGCCGCTTCTGATCGATCCCTTTCACCAGTATTCAACCCAGTATCGAGATTGAGCTATGGTAAGAACGCATGACGCGAAGCGGGCAAGAGTACTGATTTGGGTAACCCTCGCAGAAGTTCTTGCAATGAGTCTATGGTTCAGCGCATCGGCAGTGTCAAGCACGCTTGCCACTGTTATGAACCTTTCTCCTTACCAGATACCATGGATTACTGCATCCGTTCAGATAGGATTCGTTGTCGGTGCGATGTTAAGTGCAATCTTCGGCATACAGGATCGGATAAAACCCCGGTTAATGTTTCCAGTATCTGCAGTTCTAGCTTCGATTTTTAATTTGCTCTTTGTGTTTGAAGTGCACATAGTTATACTTGGATTTATACTTCGGTTCCTAACGGGTATGTTCCTAGCAGGAATATATCCCGTCGCCGTCCAGTTCATATCTTCATGGTTCCCAAAAGGAAGGGGGTTGGCCATAGGCATCCTAATAGGTGGACTGACACTCGG
>DAQB01000135.1:21443-32582 GCA_002502705.1 Thermoplasmatales archaeon UBA582
CTCCGGTTTGGCATTTGCATCGGCCCTGATTTCAATTGTAACATTTCATGATCCCCCGGCGAGCGTCCAGCCGCCGAAGTTTACATGGAAGAGTATTTCAAATGTTATAGAAAACAGGTCATTGATGTACGATAACGTCGGGTATTTTGGTCATATGTGGGAACNNATCTCAGCTGGAATAATTATTTCACCGGTCAGTCCCTGTTGGCATATTCCACAATTGCGGCATTTGTTTCCATAGGACTTGCAGGAATAATAGGTGCCGTCGCGGGAGGGCATATTGCCGATAAGATTGGAAGAACTGCTGAAACAGCAGGATCGATGTTTATAAGTGGATTGTGCTCAGTGACCATTGGATTTACATATGGCGATATTCCGGCCATTACCTTCGCAATTGCATTTATATGGGGAATAACGGTGATATCGGATTCCGCCCAGTTTTCCACGGCCGTTACAGAGCTTGCTTCNNGCTTCCAGCGAATATGTCGGAAGCGCACTTACCTTTCAGATGGCTGTCGGATTCCTCCTGACCGTCGGATCGATTGACCTTATTGGGTACGTAGTCCCGATTGTTGGTTGGAAATTTGCATTCTCGCTGCTGAGTATTGGTCCGTTTATTGGGATAATAAGCATGTTGAGGTTGAGGAAAAGGCCAGATTCAGTCCTGATGGCATCCGGGAGAAGGTGAACAAGATAATAGAAAGCATTGGGATTTTTACCCTCATAGGAATAATAACCGGAATTCTTACGGGAATAACTGGATCTAGTGGTGTTATAATTGTTGTTCCCAGCATGACTTTCCTCGGATATTCTTTTCATATCGCCGTGGGCACAAGCCTGTTTATCGACGTTATCACAACAGTTTCGGTAGTGTATGTCTATACAAGAGGAAAGAAGATAGAGTGGCGAATAGGACTAATTCTTGGAGGAGGAGCACTGATAGGGGCACAAATCGGTGCGCATGTTGCAATCTTCATAAGCGATACACCGCTTGAGATAATCTTCACAGTAGTTGCATTGATAATGGCTAGACAGTCGTTCCAAAGGGCAAAAAAAGGCTTGAAGATCAGGCATCGTGATATTTCACACCCAAACTGTCTTGGATTTTTAATCAGTTTACCAATAGGCATCATGACCGGAACACTTGGAACAAGCGGCGGCATAATGTTCATCGCGGTTATGATGCTTCTGTATTCACTGGATGCCAAGACCATGGTTGGTACCGCAACACTGTCCATGTTTGTTTCGGCATTAAGCGGCGCTACCGGTTATTTCATACTCAACAGCGTTGATATACTTGGAGGGGTAATCATAGGTCTGATATCACTGGTTTCAGGACTGTATTTTGCCAAAAGGGCCCTTGGAATGAGGGATAAAACCATCTATTATTTCCTTGGTACGGTGTTCATAATTGTTGCTCTTCTGGAGGCGGTCAAGATTGGTACCACTATATAGACTGGCGCGGCGCTTTTCTCTACACTGACAAAAACACACAATTAATGGATGCCCCGCTGTGAATTCAGTGAATGCCGCCTCCATGGAAAAAATGCGTGTAACCCTTATCCAGGCTTGACAAATTTAGACTCGTGTGGATTGCGTGATATCAATGGAATTAACCTGAAAGCTTCAGGTTATTGACCCTGTCCCAGTGAAAATCCGGGTTTTCCATCAAAAGTAAAGAGTCCCTCAGTCTTGATTGGAGGGAGATCAGCAGTCACCAGGCGAACCAGGAGATCGACCACATTCTTGTGCGTTACGGACTGTCCGTAAGAGNNCCAGTGATCAACGCAAAAAGTTTCCGGAATTCCATCAGGGTACGCCTTAGTTCCCCTGTTTGTTATCATTGCAAGTTGGAATTCAGGTTTCGAAATTTCCTCAAGGATTCTTCCAAGTTCATCAGCTGAACCTACCCAGTCAATAAATACATCCACACCGACCAATTCTTTGGATGGAACAGGGCGTTCCGCCAGCTTTATTTTCAATGGAGTTTCATGCGCCGGGTAATCGACACTTTTCAGCTTCTGTGGATGCTTCCCCAGATTTTCTATAACTGCGTCAGCAAATTCTTTCGTTCCAACTTTCATGCTCGAAACGGCGGGATCAAAGATGTCATAGGTGTGTATACCCTCTTCAATTGTTTTTAGCCACGCATTATGCACTTTTGTTGCCACGTCACCCTGCCCTATGTAAACAAGCATCTGAACTGCAGCCAGCAGGAGTCCCGAAGGATTGGCAATATTCTGTCCAGCGCGTCTAGGGGCGGACCCATGAATGGCCTCGAACATTGCAACTCCATCACCTATGTTTGAACTTCCTGCAAGTCCCACTGAACCAGCTATTTGGGCAGCTACGTCAGAAAGGATGTCACCGTAAAGATTTGGCATTACTATAACGTCAAACTGTTCAGGCGAATCAGCCAGCTTTGCAGCTCCAATATCCACAATCCAGTGTTCGTTCTCAATATCTGGATATTCCCTTGCGACCTCATCAAATATCCTGTGGAAAGTTCCGTCCGTAAGCTTCATTATGTCGTCTTTTGTAAAGCAGGTGACTTTATGCCGGTTGTATCTTCTGGCATATTCAAAAGCGTATCTTATCACTCTTTCAGATCCAGGAATGGAAATCAGCTTCAGGCACTGAAATACATCTGCTGTCTGTCTATGTTCAATCCCCCCGTACAAATCTTCCTCGTTTTCTCTTACTATTACAACATCCATGTCAGGATGCTTTGTGGATATGAAAGGATCATAGGATAGACAAGGTCTCACATTGGCAAACAGTCCAAGTGTTTTCCTTACCGTGACGTTAAGGCTCTTGAATCCTCCGCCTTCCGGTGTTGTGATCGGTGCCTTAAGGAACACCTTCGTTCTTCTGAGGGAATTCCAGGCGGATGGTTCAATTCCTGCAGTTATTCCCTTTTTGAAAACTGTTTCCCCTATGGTGATCGTCTCCAGGTCAAGGCTGGCACCCCCGGCTTTGATGACCCTTAAGGTTGCTTCCATGATCTCCGGGCCTATTCCATCGCCGTAAGCCACAGTTACTGGAACTGGCTTCCTGTTCTGATTGTCTTTCGTATTTAACCCGTTTTTCAATCTTTCCCTATGAGATCGTTATGATGGAATACTTAAAAACATTTTCACGAATACCTGTCACGCATCAAATATTCTCACCACTTTCCTTCAAGGAAACTTTCCGTATCTATATACAACATGCTTGCCAGGAATCAGGATTTCGTGGACCTGGGTGCATTGCAGGCCCTATATTATAAAAAGGTTGGAAAGATGCAATCCATGGCAAGAGATGTTCGAAAGGTGGACGGGAAATCAGTGAAAAGACGAATAGACGAGGGAGTGATCAAATTACAGTCAAACAGACTTCTTTCATGATACCTTGCCAGTGCATCCGACGCCTTATTCTGGAAATTTACCTCATGAGCCATTCTTCCTTCTTCTTCAACGCAGTGAGAGGCACGGTCATCTCCTTGTAACTCATCCCCTTTCCTGTTTCCACATACTGCCTGTTCCGCAGATCGAGAAAATGATTCCATACAAACCCGCATGATCCGATATGCTTCTCAATGAGTGTTTTCTGTTCCGCATCGGGATACAGCCGGAACTCACAGGCTTTAAACGTGTTATTTATGTAATTGTACTTTCACTAATGCATTCTCGTTGGCTTTCATCCAATTGAAGAGATGGGTTTTCCCGCTCACATGTGATAAAAAGGCAATCGGTTTTGTGTCTCCTGGATCCAGGGGAGAAAGGCTTTCGTTACGGGCTACAAGTATTTATTATTGGGCAGAACTGGATTGCTGCCAATATGTATGGTATTTTATTTATTTGCTTTATCTTAATCTCTCATAGGAGATGATTAACAAATGGTGGAAAAGATATCTATAATCCTGTTTTCTGGCGCAATGGACAAACTGATGGCGGGTGCGATAATTGCATCTGGAGCTGTGGCGAACGGATTGGACGTGAACATATTTACCACGTTCTGGTCACTTCTTCAGTTCAAGAAGAGTGGCGCTCCAAAACCTACGCTGAGCCCTGATGCAGGAAATATGGCGGATCTGGTTATGAAGACTATGAAGGAGAAGAAAGTACCTTCATGGCTCGACACACTTAAACAGATAAGCGAAATAGGCAATGTCACCATTTACGGTTGCGCGATGTTTGCAGACCTCATGGGAATCAAGAAGGAGGATCTTGATCCGATAGTCAAGGATGTCATCGGCGTTTCACAGTTTGTTGATATGTCCAAGGACGCAAAGATGACCCTCTTCCTCTAAAATTGCTAAAAGCAAAGGTGAGTGTGAGAAAAAATGGATGAAATAAAACCTACAAAAGTGGTTGATGCAAGGCGCAGCTTCTGCCCCGGACCATTGATGGAAATGATAAAGGCGTACAAGAACAGCAAGGTTGGAGACGTTATATCCGTATATTCGTCGGATACAGGCACGAAGAAGGATGCGCCAGAGTGGATCAAGAAGTCCGGAAACGAGCTTGTCGGTGTTTTCGATAGGAACGGATACTTTGAAATAGTGATGAGGAAGACAAAGTAGGGTCTCATATGTCGGATAGGACCTCAGTACTAATACTCGGAGATGGCGCGGCCGGAACCATAATGGCTAACAAGCTACGTTTCCACTCAGACCCGTCGGNNGACCGTTTGGATTCAAGGATTACACCAAGAGCGTAAAACCTACCGAGTCCCTCTTCAACTATGGAGTGAAATACACCCGTGGGCAGATCACGGCGATAGATATCGCCAACTCAAACGTCAGGGTTTCTGACGGGAAAACCTTTGGCTATGATTACCTGGTCATCGCGACAGGGGATCGCTTTTCCCCCGAAGACATTCCGGGATATTCGCAGGGTGCCAGGCACTTCTATGATTTGCAGTCGTCCATTAACCTGCGAAATNNATTCAATGCCCGCCAGCCCCATATGAGTTCACTTTCCAGCTTGATCAGTACCTGAAGCTGCGCGGGATCAGGGAAAAAACTGAGATTCACTACATTTACCCTCTTAATAGAGTATTCACCATACCCAACGTATCCGAGTACGTCGAGAAGCTGTTCGAGGAAAAAGGCATAGTTGTGCACAAGATGTTCAATGTTGACAACATAGTTCCAGATCAAAAGGTAGTGAATTCAATCGAGGGGGAGGCAATCCAGTATGATCTCCTGATACTCGTTCCTCCACACAGGGGGCAGAAGGTGATTACTGAATCAGGCCTTGCAGATGAGAGTGGTTACATTGACGTGGATAGGCACCATCTTAACTACAAGGACTATGACAACGTATTCGTTGTCGGGGACGCAACAAACCTTCCGATCTCCAAGGCAGGGGCCACGGCACACTTTGAGTCCGAATATCTGGCGAACAGGATCTCCAACGAAGCGAACGGAAATGCCTATTTCGACTCCTATGGCGGGGAAGTCGCATGCACTACCATAACGGGAGGGAATTTAGGAATCACGCTATTTTTCAGCTATGACAAGCCTCCAAGGGCTGAGTTCCAGAGCAAGACCGACTATTTCTTCAAGTGGACCTCGTCAGATACATATTTTTCAGCAATGGTAAGAGGAATAATGTGAGGTGCAATTCATGACCGATGAAAAAAACAGGTCCAAAGAGGATTTAAGTGGGGACAACGTAGCAGAGGATAAACTAGAAATACTGTTGAAGGAGCTCATGGCTAACTCAGATAGCCTTGTATCGCTCGTGTCTGTCATTGAGAAGCTCAAGAAGGCAGGAATTATCGACCTTATCAACAGCATCTCCCGGGACTACATGCCTACCGACATTGAGTTCTTCGGGCACATGTTCTCCTCAAGGGAGTTCACGTACGCAGGCCTGAAGACAGCAAACGTCTTGCTGAGCGTAATGTATGCTATGGCTGATGAAAAGATATCGGACACGATAAAGAACCTTATGTTCAATCTCAGGGGTGCTATTGATGCCGCCTCATCTGCCGCTAAGATAACTTCATCTCTAGGCACTCTTGAACTTTACAGGATGCTCAAGGATCCGGAAATAGCCGCAGGCATAAGGGCAGTTATGGCCTTAATGAAAGCGGTGGGTGAAGTCCTGAAAAAGGCCGAAGGTTAGATTACAGCACGCAGGTACACTGTGATTTCCACTATCCCGCGCCAGCCCGATTGTAAAAATTACGGATGNNGAGGTATTTGTTCTCACTTTGCAAGGATGAATGTTTCAATTGTGCGAAGATAATACCGAGAGTTCTTGAAAGGAGCACAAGGGTTCTGAAGAAGCTTCTTTTCATAAGATGCAGGCAGTATGGCGATTCTGTCGAGACTGCTGCAGGAAGGATACAAGGGCCTTATACCGAGATGTCCCAGAAAGGACCCGTCAAAGATGTCGCGTGACCAGAAGGCAGCATTGAAGGAGGAAGTTATCCATGGTCAATACACAACAGCACAGGTCGTGGATATTGTAAGAAGGGAATATGGAATAGAGTATACAATGAAACGGGTATGGGTCATTCTGAACAGCATGGGCATGAGACATGCAAAGCCATATCCTCATGATAAGAGGAGACCTGGAAATGCAGAGAACATCTTAAAAAACTTAGGCAAGGCATCCATGCAAGAAAGCATAACCGGATTCCTCGATGAGCCTGCGCCACAGACTACGGCGAACACAGTCAGATTATGGTGATTCAGCAAGCCGGAGATCATCAAAGACGCTTCAAATTACAGGGTGAACACATTCGGTTTCTACGCAATCAACAGGAACAATCTGGTGAATTTCCAGATTCGTTCGAGGAAGGAAAACGTCACTTATTTCATAACGACCACTAGGGAAAAGAATCCTGAAAAGCGCATCGTCATAATACTGGACAATTTCAGATCACATCATCCAAGGATCATTCTCAAAACTGCGGAGTCGCTGAATATAAAGCTGATGTTCCGGTCCCAGTATTCTTTTGATATCAATCAAATAGAATTCATCTGGAAGAGCGTCAAGAGAGTCGTATCCATTGAGTCAATAAATTCTGAAGAGAAACTGAAAGATACAATAAAAAAGAGTTTCATGGAGTTATCAGGAATGGTGACGTTTGCAAAAAGATTGGCAGAGAAATTCCTGATCAAAAATACAATGGCGGAGGTAATTAACTATAATCAAGGTCCATAGATCCGTGATTTTACTGTTTCTTATTTCCGTACATCTCCTTCAATTCAGCTTTGTTTATCTTTCCACTCCCGGTTTTTGGTAGTTCGTTTGTGATAAAGACTCGCTTCGGCCATTTATATGATGCCAGGGAGGTGCTCTTCTCGCAGAATTTAATTATGTCGTCTGGTACCAGGCCGTCTCTCTTGGGCACAACGATTGCGGTTACCGCTTCTATCCATCTTTCATGCGGAGTCCCTATAACAGCGACTTCTTTCACTTCCGGATGTGACGATATCAGGCTTTCAACTTCCTGTGGATATATGTTTTCCCCGCCTGAAATGATCATTTCATCAATCCTTCCAAGATAATATATCAAATTGTCATCGTCCACCCTCGCTATGTCCTTTGTATTGAACCATCCATCCACAAAGCGCTCCAGATTCAGTTCCGGCCTGTTGTGGTAGNNGTCTCCCTGCAGAAGCAGGACTCCTTCCTTGCTGTCTTTTAATTTACCTTTATTGCCAAGGCTTTCCGGTTTCACTATCCTGAATCTTACAACCTGCTTCATGATATAGCCCATAGATCCGAGTTTCCATTTCTGGCCTTCCGCGTAAGAGATAACAAGTCCAGTAGCTTCCGTTAGACCGTAAATCTCCCTGAGTGGGACTTTAAAGAATTCATTAAAATATGATATGATGGGATGAGGAGTGGGTGACCCTCCAAAGAATATGAATCTGTATCTGAACTTATCCCTGTTCAAATCCCCTATGGACTTAATGTTGTTGACCGTGTCCACAACCATGGTCGATACCAGCCCTGACCATGTTGCTTTTTTGTTGATAGATAGATCAATCCATTCCCTGGCATTCCACTTCGGCAGAAGTATTGTTTTACCACCGGAGAAAAGCGCCGGAAAAGTTCCGCACTGAAGACCGCCAACATGGAATAGAGGGACATTATTCAGAAGGATGTCTGTTGATTTCAGTTTCCAAGCATCGATAACCATATGGATCGATGAGGAATTGTTCCTGTGGCTCTGTCTGACTCCCTTCGGCTTTCCCGTAGTGCCAGATGTGTACATGATCATTGCGTCGTCGTCATCAAGAGCCCAGCTTTCGCCTACCCGCTTATTTGGGTGATCGGATTTGTATATCTGACCAAAACTGTTTTCAGTGTCTCCTGAGCCCTGCACAATAATCTTGAGAGATACATTCTGGTTTAGTACGGGAGCCAGCCTCTCTTTTTCTTGCACGGAGAGCAAAAGACATTTCAGTCCAGCGTCGTCTATTACGAACTGAATATCACCTACAGAAAACCTGTTGTTGATTGGGACTGCAACAGCTCCAATCTTCCACGCTGCATAGAAAGACAACAGGTAGTCAACCGACATGGGTAGCAATATCCCTATTCTGTCATTTCTTTCAACCCCGATATTGGAAAGGTAGATTGCGAGATTCTCCGCCATTTTTCCGAAATCCTCATACAAGACTTGCCTACCTGATTCCTCAACGGCAATATTTTTAGGATATTCCATTACAGATCTGTCCAGATAGTATGCCAAATTAACCAAGGTTATCCTCATTTACATGAGATCACTGGGTATTAAGATTGTCGTTTACCCGCATCTAATATGTACATGTTTTAAAGTGATAAACGATATCAGGTGTTCCCCGGCCCGAATAAAGTTTTTAAATTATGGCGCCATTGATTCTCGGGTTGATCCATGTTAAACGTTTCGGATGTCCTTGATCGTTCTTCGGAGAAATGGCCCCGAAAAAATTTTCTATATTTTAATGACAGGACCTTTACATTTGAGGCATTCAGGGAAAGAGTGCTCAAGTGGGTCTCGTATCTCAGAAAGGTCGGTGTAAAAGCCGGAGACGTTGTCTCTGTCTTTTCAAGGAACAGGCCGGAGATGCTTGAACTGTGGATGGCCGCTAATCGTATAGGCGCACTCTATTCTCCATATAACTTCAACCTCAAACAAGATGAGATTAAGGTCCTTGTCAATGATTCCAGGCCCGTTATTCTTTTCACGGATGCTGCCTTAAACGCGGATCTCGCAACCAGAATAGTGGAATTTGACAGGGCAGATCTTACCAGTACCGATGATTTTGCATACCAAACCGGTCCCGACGATGTTTCGACTCTTCTTTACACCTCGGGAACTGAATCAGCTCCAAAGGGCGTTATGAACACCCATCTAAACTGGTATTCCTCCTTAATGAGTTCTATCCATGATCTTGACTGGAGGCATGATGATGTGTTTATGTTAAGCATTCCCGTTTATCATGTGGCTGGTCTGTACACATTCCTGGGCTTCATGNNAATGTAGGTGCCTCCGTAGTTCTTGAGGCGGTTCCAAATCCATCTGAAATAGTTTCCCTGATAAATAAATACAAAGTGACATACCTCATTTTTCCACCAACGGTGTTCATAGGGCTTTCTCAGTTTGTGAAAGAGCCCTTCACTTCTGTGAAAAAGTGCATTAGCTTTGGTGCCTTCATAAGCGAGACGCAGTTCGACGCTGTCTCTAAGATTTTCCCGGATGTGCAGTGGAGAAATTATTATGGCATGACTGAGACCACCCCGATGGGAACAACACTCCAGCCCAATGAATTTGAAAGCAGAAAGGAATCGATAGGGAAGCCCCATATCAACATCTCCTTGAAACTTGTCAAGGATGATGGGTCTGAGGCCGGGATAGGGGAAGTAGGGGAGATACTGATGAAAGGACCCACTGTTGCTAGGGGTTATTTCAATGACGAAAGGAGCACCAGAGCTTCGTTTGATAGGGGATGGGTCAGGTCAGGAGACCTCGCAGTAATGGACGAGAATGGTTTCCTTTACTTTGTGGATAGGAAGAAAGACATAATTCGCACTGGCGGAGAGAATGTTCCTTCGATAGAGGTGGAGAGAGAGATTCTTACACACAGAACCATAGGGGAGGCTGCGGTGGTTGGCATAAAACATCCTTACTGGATGGNNCCGCCAGAAAAGATCAGAAGGTAGATCCGGATGAAGTCCTTGAATATCTTAAACCAAGAATCGCAAATTACAAGATACCCAAAAAGATCATAGTTCTCCCCTCTCTTCCACATAACGCAAGCGGGAAAATACTCAAGAAGGAACTGAGGGAACAGTACAGGCACATTTACATGAACGACCAGGTGAAGAAGTGACCGCAGAGGTGAAGACCACCGATGGCAGGACAATAACTGAAACCGATCTTGTAATGTTCTCATATTTCACGGGAGNNTATCTGCATACAGACAGGGAAAAGGCAGAGAAAAGCATGTTTGGCGAGCGGGTGGCCCATGGCTATCTCACACTGTCCGTTTCTCTTGGCCTTATGATTCGTTCTGGCGCAATCGATACGGATGTATTCATGGCGCTGAAGTCCATAGAAAGGGCCAGTTTTCTCAAACCAGTGAGGATAGGTGATACATTAACAGTATCATACTCAGAGGAAAGGAGAGAGTCAAAATCCGGATTGGTGGTAGTAACTATTTCCGCAAAAACATTCAATCAGGAAAAAGAGTGTGTGATGGAATTCGCCACAGTACACCTTGAAAAAAAGAAATAAAATGGAGGAAGACAGTTGAAATCGTACAGGCAGTTGAAAAGCGAAAAGAAAAGAGTTGCAGTAGTGGGAACAGGACAGACCAAGTTCGAAGCAAGGACTCCAAATAAGACTTACTATGAACTTGCTCTGGAAGCCGNNAAGCCGCTATGATGGCGATGAACGATGCGGGGATTACCCCAGAAAACATAGATTCAGTCGTTTACGGAATATATAATGATCTGTTTGAGAGGCAGATAATGCCCGATACATATGTTCATGATTACCTTGGAATGTACGGGAAGCCTGGAATCAGGATCACAACTGGCGGTGCAACTGGGGGCTACGCGTTCAGGTCAGGTTATTCGGAGGTGGCTTCTGGTCTCGCAGATGTCACCATGGTAATAGGTGTTGAGAAGGCCCAGGACTGTTATG
>DAQB01000138.1 GCA_002502705.1 Thermoplasmatales archaeon UBA582
TTCCCATAGATCACCGAAACCCTGGGATAAACCGGCATTTGAACATGATGTAGGCTTCAAATAACCCGACTCCATGAAATTTTCCCTGCCTGTCTTTTCGTAATGAGAAAATGCCTTTTCCCATTCAGGTTCAGTCGGCAGTCTTTTTCCAGACCACCGGGCAAAAGCATCAGCCTCAAAGAAGCTGATATGGCTTACCGGTTCACTCAGAACCATTTTCTGTAAACCTGAAAGTGTGAATATACTGTAATCATCGCCTTCATTGACCCAGTATAACGGATATCTTATATTATTTGACCTTACCCAGTTCCAGCCATCTGAAAGCCATAATTCTGGCTTTTGATAACCACCATCCATTATGAAATTCATGAATTCCTGGTTTGTAATCAACCTTGATGATATACTGAACGCGTTTAGCCATTCTTTGTGTAATGGAGTCTCGTTGTCAAAGCAAAAACCTGATCCATCAAAGCCAACATTAACAAGACCCTCATCATATGAGTACCATTTTTGTTTCACCGTCTTCGTGGAGGATTGCGTTTTCAGGTCATTTCTGTAGTCTGGATAATCCGGATGGTTGAAAAACGCCATTTTAATGTCCATAAGCAATAGCTCCTGGTGCTGTTCTTCATGGTTTATCCCGAGCTCAATGAGATCCAAAACCTTAGAACCATCCTTATCTTTTTCCAATAGATTTTCAATTGCACTGTCGATATATTTCCTATATTTCAGTATTTCAGAGACAGTTGGCCTTGAGACATTACCTCTCATATCCTTGGGAAAATATCTTCCAATTCCTTCATAATAAGAATTAAAAAGATAATCATATGAACTGTTGAAAGCTTTGTAATTCGTTATGAATTTTGAAGCTATGAATTTCTCAAAAAACCATGTTGTGTGTGCAAGGTGCCATTTTACCGGGCTGCAGTCAGGATTGGCCTGTATCACCATGTCCTCAATTTCAAGTGGATCAGCTAGCTCCAACGTCCTTGCCCTTGTTTTCAAATATAGATTTAGAATTTCGCTCGAATTCCTGATAGAGGGGTTAGCGGTCTTCATAACGCTTTCTCCATTAGCTCATTGATTTTAAGTTTTGTACAATAATGAAAATGCCCATAATATGTTCATCTATTCGTTAAATGCAATGAAGTGAAACCTGTTAAAAAATGCAAGTATTGTTAAATTTACCTGATAAATTTCAGATCAAGTGAAAAGGGGTGATTAATAATCAGGATGTGAATTCAGGTCTCGACTTTGGATTTCTTTGAGGCTTTCACGACTAGGCTTTCAATCTGCCTTTTGGCATTCTGAGCATCTTCAAGGTTTAGATACTTAAGCTGGCGACCCAAAATTCTCAAGCTTTTTTTAGGTGATTTAATTTTTAATTTCTTCTTAATTATTTTATCGTTTTCTGGCTCAGCCGCCATTGTTTTGTCAATATCAGGTATTGATTTCTCTTGCATTTTTCTGGAGTTACGATCAAACAATTTCGTTTGAATAATAACATTTGCCAGGCCGAATTTTGTTAAACCTTTTTGTGAAATAATGACCCCTGAGATCTCGCTTATTGGTGTTACGTAATCAAGCAAATTACCGTTTCTAAACACAAAAATGATTACACTGTTTTGTGTAATCAAATACCTGACCGCAAAAAATCCCCAGAGATTCTTTTTAAGTTTAAGATATGTAAGTGGTACTGTTGCAAGATAAAAGACCAATATTATTACCGTAGCAATAATGAATGGACCGAATAGACCAGAAAAACCACCGTTTAATAGAGGGAGGATTACGGAAATAGGAGTTGAAATAGCAACTGCAGCCATATTTTGTTTCATCAGGTGCTTGTATATTACAGGATTAGGCCTGTATTCTGCAATTATTAGATTCCTTTTCTTTGTGTTCTGGTAAGAAAGATTTGATTGTATTTCTGTTTCTATGTTGATTCCTTTATTCTTATGAGACCTAATAGCATCCGGGAGAATGAAGCCGCAATTTGAGCACACAGAACTGCTTACTTCATTTTCAGCTCCGCAGTTCGAACAAATCTTGTACTTCATATAACCGGGAATCGATTTAAAATAATTGAACATTTTTATTAAGAAGATTAAATCTGCGGAGTGTCCTTTCTGACAGCAAAAGATTGTCTTTGATTTTATCTGAGCAAAAATGAATAACACTTTAGATTGCAATCTCGTCATGAAGGCAAATGGATGCGGGGAGGAAAAATAAATCAGTGATATATTAAAGCGAGAGAATAAAAATTGTTAGTATTTCCGCCAAATTCTTTCCTATGCATTCATTGATAAAGAGCAAATGAAATATAATATAGCGTTTCATCATCCAGCGCTGTAATCAATGGCCAGGTTGCCAATTTTTTTCTATAGATATTTGGGTTCTAGGTTTTTGAGCAGCATTGTTTCCAACGCATTTGCTGTATACTTTCTCTGGGAAATTGTTGTTACATTCAAATCAGTATTTCTTGCAGGCTTAATTCCTACCATTTCACTGGCATCAGATCTGATTTTGGTTATACCGATCGGACATTTAATAGACAGGTTTAACAGCACCAAACTTGGGATGTTATCATCTTTGGTATTAATCCTGGGTGTGGCATTTTTATTGACTGGAGATTCAATATTTTTAATCTACACTGCGACGATATTCATTACACTCGGTGTTACGATGAAGGGAGATGCAATATCTGCAACCACGAAGAAGAATCTTGACACAGAGCAATTTATGTCAGCAAACCAAAGGCTTCAGGGCGCAGGTTATGCTTCTGCCCTGACGGGTGCTTTATTCGGGGGATTCTCCATCATATATCTAACGAGATACTTTGTGTTTATAATTTTTATAATGGCAATCGCATCTTTTCTTCTTTCCTTTCCAATCAAGGAGGCTAAAAATACCGATAATCAGGTTAAGCTAAGATCTCAATTATCTTCTTCGCTCGGGTTTCTAAAGAAAATCACTGGTTTCCTGGCAGTTGGTTTTGTGCTTAATGGCCTGATTGAGAGTCTTGACGTGTACTCATCGGGTCTCTTTCATCTTGTTCTTAAGGTCAGCCCGGTCTATTACACATTATTTGTTGCATTTCTATCGATTGGAGGTATAATTGGCTCGTTCGCATCTGGCCTATTGCAACGGTATGTTAACACTGCCCACCGGATATCGCTCCTCATCGTACTGTTTTCTCCTGCTATACTGTTTATTGCACTCGTGAAAAGCGCAATAGGTGATATTACTGATTCATTCTTAATTGGGTTTCTGCTTCCGGTCATAAATATCCCGCTCTCAGTTAATCTGATGAAAGTCATACCTAGAAATATCTATGGAAAGGTGATGGCTTTTCTGAGGGTATTTCTAGGGGGGGCTACGCCAGCCTTGGCTGCAGTTTTTTCTTTTCTTGCTTTATTTTTTAGCGTAAATTCCATCTTTTTATACGTGGGAATTATTTTATTCCCCGTTTGTGCGCTTTCCTTCAAGGCCCTCCCTAGATTCTTTGCAATGGCGAATAACGAAAAACAGAATTCTGAAGGATCAACTTAATAATTATGGCTCAACCTATGATATTGCAAGGATTACTTTCACCAAATCTTATTGCAGATGTGACATGATTACTGAAGACAGGAAATCAACGAAATCATCTGAGTCATCCATCAACTTTACTCTCGCATATTTTATCCCCTTTTCAGAAAGAAATTTCGAAAAATCAAGATCCAGATCATATAATACCTCAAGATGTTCATAACAGAATCCTATAGGGGCTACAAGGGCAGATTTCATCTCTATATCCTCAGTTACAACTTTCTGGATAGCCGGTTCAAGCCATGAACTCCCATATTTACTTCTGCTCTGGAATCCTGTAATAGTCTTTATTGACTGGAACGAGTTTGCAATTTTTCTGCTGAATTCATAAAAAGATTCCTTGTATATTACCTCTGGACTTCTCCCGGTTGGCAGGCTGTGAGCTGTAAGAACAAGCCTGTCATAGTTTCCTTTTTGTAGAATTTCTCTGATCAGTGAAACCCATATACTGAGGTATCCGTCATATTGATAAATTCCATTAATTGAATGCCTTCTTCCTTTGTACCCATTCTTTTCAAGCTCTGCTGAAAATGGCACGGAATATGAGCTGTATACACCGTCTGATGGAAATGGAAATAATGGCAGTTCTACAACATCAGAATAATTATCTTCCACAATTCTGTCAGCGATCACTTCCAGTTTTGGGTGCCAGTGCTTGAATGCCAGGAATGTGTCAACTCCAATGTCTGATAGTTTATGAGTAAGTTTCTTTGTCAGAGATTCCAGAATATGGTTCGAGGGCGATTTGTTGCCAAAAAGCGTGTACTTCTTGAGATTATCAGCCCTTGCATCTGGAGGGACCGGCATTTTCCCAAATATATCCTGTAGATAGGCATCGATATCATTTATGTTTTCAGGACTTCCATAGGCCATTATAACCGCTGCTTTCTTATTTTCCATAAGTATGCACCATTTTTACTATTTCTTTCAAGCATTCAACATTTGAGGTGGGAAGAACCCCATGACCAAGGTTAAAGACATATCTGTCTATCAACTTTGCATCGTCTAGAATTCTCCTCGTTTCGGATAATGCAACCTCCGGACTTAAGGTCGTATATACAGGATCAAGGTTCCCCTGCATCCCCTTTTCAAATTTGCAGGTTGAATGAATATAAGATAAAAGGGATCTCGAATCCATGGAAAGAAAATCAAACTCAGTCTTTGAAAGCTCTTTCGCATAAGATCCTGTCCTGGTTGAAAAATATACATTAAAAGCATATTTTGATATTTCAGAAGAAAGCGGTTGAAGATATTTATTTAAATACAGATCAAAAAGGCCGTATGGAAGAGATCCAGCCCAGCTGTCAAAAATCTGGATTGCACCTGCACCAGCATTTATCTGCTTTTTAGAGATGGTGATGATCATCTCAAGAATCCGGTCCATAAGTTCACTGAAGCGGCTTTCCTCTTTCATCATGAAATGAATTGTCTTTTCAAGGTCTCTGTCGGATGATCCGGCTATTATGTAAGAAGCCAGCGTAATCGGTCCTCCCACAAAGCCATAAAGAAACGTATCGGGGTGCCTTTCCTTGAATAATCTTATGCCAGGTTCAAGCGCATATTTATCCTTGTCGGGATCGTAATTATGCCCAATCCTTGAGTTTGTCTTTGGTGTAATGACAGGCCCAACTTTTTCCATGAAATCCAGGTTGAAACCCATTGCCTCGAAAGGGAGAGTAATATCGTAAAAAATTATTGAAGCGTCTACTCCGATATCCTCCACTGGCGAATATGAGATTTGTGAAATCAGATCGGGATTGGCGCATATTTCCTTTATCGATTTATTTCTTCTTACCTTCATGTAAGATGGAAGATATCTTCCTGCCTGTCTCATAAACCAGACAGGTATATTGTCAGATAAACCACTCAAAGCAGATTTAAACTCGCTTTTATGCATATATTTCACGGCGTAATTCTTCTCATTGTTCTGGGAAATGGGATTGCATCACGGATGCTTTCAAGACCACAGATCCACCAAACAAGCCTGTCCATTCCAAGGCCAAAGCCAGAATGCGGGACGCTTCCATATTTTCTTAAGTCAACGTACCATGAATATGCAGATGGATCTAAATTCATTGCTTTCATTCTTTCCTGAAGAACTGGAAGCTCCCAAATTCTCTCTCCGCCACCGATTATTTCTCCACAGCCTTCAGGTGCCAACAAATCATGGCAGAGAATCTCTGAAGGATTGTCAGGATCAGGCCGATGATAGAATGCCTTCAGTTCAATGGGATAATGCGTAACGAATAGAGGTTTATCAAAGTGCTTTGTGATTTCCCTTTCCTCATCTGCACCTAAGTCATCCATGTATTTCAGATTCATTCCCCAGTCCTGTGCATTCTTTATCAGATCTTTGTATTTCATTCTGGGGAAAGGAGATTTAACAAGTTTAAGAGGCGCAGTATCTCTTTTCAGAATTGCAAATTCTTTCTGGTTTTCATCGAGACATCTTTGAACAATGTAATCAATCATTCTCTCCTCAATGGACATCATTTCCTCATTTCCAATCCAGGCTACTTCGCCTTCCGCATGCCAGTATTCTGTCAGGTGCCTCCTCGTTCTTGATTTCTCGGCACGGAAGCTTGGCGCAATTGTAAATACTTTTTCCAGACTGAAAATCATTGTCTCAAGGTAGAACTGGGAGCTTTGTGTTAGGAACGCCTCCTGATCGAAGAATGGCACCTTGAAAAGCGTGGATCCTCCCTCTGTTGCGGTCGAAACCATCATTGGCCCCTGGACTTCATAAAAACCCTCATTGTAAAAAAAATCGGAAAAAGCATGAAATATGTTTGATCTTATCTTAAGCATAGCAGTAAATTCTTGGCTTCTAACCCATAAATGCCTGATGTCTAAGAGAAATTCTTCTGATTTATCCTTGGTTATAGGAAATGAGTCGTTTCTCTGATATATCTTGGCATCAGTAACCTTTATTTCATAACCTGAGGAGCTCCTCTCGTCTTTATACACGATACCAGTTAATTCTAAACTGCTTTCGATCGTCAGATTTTTCAATTTATCGTAGATTTCACCATTCAGTTCATCCTGTTTTGCTGTGCACTGTATTATGCCCGTTGAGTCTCTCAGCACAATAAAGGTAATTTTTCCACTTGACCTTGTTCTATAGACCCACCCATGTATCTTTACAGGCTGGTTTAAAAGATTCCCAGTCAGAATTTCTGCAATTGAGTTCATTCAGATAGGGATATTAAAAGACGGAAATAAGTTTTAACACTACTTTTTATTTTTTAATAAATTTCTCCTCGTAAAAAGAGGTTACAGTATCATACGAAACATTAAATTTAAATTCTATCGGATATACGAATGTGTCTGACAGTTCAAAATCGATCATTTTTTCTAGTTCCGTTTTCTTTAACTCAGAAAATCCTCTAAGATACATAACTTCAGCAACCCTTTTGTTTCCCATCTGGTATTTGACCTGGGAGCTTGCAATCTGAATAATAGAATGAAGAAATGTCTTATACTTTCTATCGCTGAATCGCCAGACTGTTTCGAGCCTGGTATGGATCTCCCAGAATCTCTCCTGTGCAGACAGAATTTCTGACTCCAAAAGTGATAGCTCAATCTGATTTATTGTGGGACGTGGCTCATGAGTTTCTTCAACTAGTTGTCGCACATCTACCAGGATAAAATGCGATCTGATCTTTGATAAAACCTTCGAGAAATTATCAATACCAATGTCTATCTCGGTTGACATGGTTTTCTTCCTGATAATTAAATGTGAGCAATTGAGATCAACGAAGAATTCTTTTGAGACGTTAAGACTCTTTACTTCAAAAATAAACCTATTTATCATAGTAGTCATAGAGAAAGTGATGAGATTAATATAAATTCTCAAAAATCATTGTAATATGGAAAATTCACCAAGGCAGGTTAAATTTAAGAGTGTGTTGCTATTCCGCATTTTGCAGATCAGGATAGGTGGCAGAGCGGTCATGCGTGGGACTGCAGATCCCA
>DAQB01000024.1:0-3235 GCA_002502705.1 Thermoplasmatales archaeon UBA582
GAGAGGCCATTCATAAGGCTTCGATAAAGCTTCCTACACCTTGCAGAATTGAGATTGTTAAGGGAAAGGAACTACTCAGTAAGATGGGTATATAGAATTATTTCTTCTCTTTACTTCCAATAAAATTCTGTATCATTTTCGCTGCTAGCATGGCAGTATTTCCGTTGTCGTAAAGAGGTGTCATTTCCACAATATCGAAACCTGAGATCCTTTTTGATAGTTTTTCAATCAGGATTCGCAGATCTAAATCACGCAGCCCGTAAGGCTCTGGTGTACCCACGCCAGGGGCATAAGAAGGATCTATCCCGTCCATGTCTATCGAGAAATAAATGTCGCCTTTCGTTTTTTTTATGATATCATCCGCCACTGATGCCATGCCCTTTTCTGATACCTCCCTGGCTGACACGAACCTTACCTGCCCAAAAGCAGGATCATCGAATTCCTCCCTAGATGTGGATCTTGTTCCGATCGATGTTATTCTGTCTTTACCCAATATCTCAAGGCACCTGTGGGTTACGCATGCATGGTTAAACTTGCTCCCGAAATATGTATCGCGAAAATCAGAATGAGCGTCGATTATAACCATGTTACTGTCCTTAAAATTCCTTACAGCACCTGTTGTTATCGAATGCTCCCCGCCGAGCATTATCGGAATTTTCCTGTCCCTTCTTATCTGGGAAACAACCTGCTCGACGAGATCAACAACCGTTTCAGCATCCTCCTCCTCGATCAGATCGCCGAGATCATGTATTCGTGAATTCGGAAATTCTATTCCATACCATGGATCAAAAGATTCGAGATTCCTGTAAGCATATCTTATAGCTTCGGGCGCCAGTCTTGATCCACGCCTGTATGATGACGTGTTATCGAATGGTACCCCAAATACGATATAAGATGCGTCTTCATATCTGGAGATTGCGTCTGGTAAACCCCTGTTCTGGAAAAAACTGCTCAGTTCTGGAATACTATCTTCCTCTTTCCCATGGTATCCCAGTAGGGTACCTCAGTGCCTGGTTTTACCCTATCTGCTATTGAATCGTCCATCTGAATCACAAAGGTCTCAAATGTTTCGCTGTCCATCAGCTGAGCTTCCTTGTTGGCAACAGAGAGAACCTGGGCTGTCTTCTTTTCTATTATTGGCACCTTAATCTTATGTTTAACTGGAAAAACAACGCTTCTTTTCTGGTTGTCAAATGCACCGATCGCAACGATACGGGCCTTGGCTTCACCATGCTTGCCCGGCTTGGACATAGTAAGTTCCATGATCTTGCATGGCTCGTCATCGATTAACATGTATCTGCCGACCTTTAGTTCCCTGACTTCTGCTTCTTGCCAGCCCATTAATTATCAATTTCACTGATAGTTTAAGCTCTAATTAATTTTTGCCGGATTGTAATTTTCTGCTATGGGAAGGTAAGAATGAGTTTCTCTGTGCTGCTGAAGCATTCTGAACAGATTACCCTTCAGATCATTTCTTCGATGCCAAAGGCCTTGATCCTCCTAAGCATGGAATGACCATGTTTTACAATCTTGCCGTTTATAATCACTGTATCCACGTTCGAGGGATTCGCAGAATATACAATCTTGCTTACTGCATTTTCTATCGAGACTGGAAGCAGGTTGGGTGCTTTTATATCTATAAGTATAAGATCAGCGAGGAATCCACTTGAAATAGATCCAAGGTCTTTCATCCCCAGCGATCTTGCGGCATTTACTGTCGCCATGTCCAGAATATTTTGCGATGGCATCAATGTCGGATCCCACCTGCTGTTCTTTATTATTAAAGAAGAAAACTTCATCTCCTCAAACATGTTGAGCGAATTATTGCTTCCGTTGCTGTCCGTTCCGAGTGAAACTGTTATTCCGTTTGACTGCATTTCAGGTATCGGAGGAATGCCGCCGGTACCAAGTTTGCAATTGCTGATTGCGTTCCATGAAACATTGGTTCCGCTTTTTGAAAGGAGTCTTACCTCATGCATTGTAACAAAGGATGAATGTGCGGCGATCAGTTTTTCGCTGAGGAAACCAATTTTATGCAGGTGTTCAACAGGCCTTTCCCCATCATGCTTTGAGGCAAATTCATAAACTTCTTTCCTTGTTTCGCTTAGGTGGGTGTGGATAGTGCATCCAATTTTATCTGCAAGCTCCCTGCTGGGNNATCCCATTTTATCTGCAAGGTCCCTGCATGAATTATATGTTTCATCTGATGCCACATATATGCCCTGAACACCAACTGACGGATATATATAATCGGATTTCTCAACGGATGAAATGAATTTCTCTGCATTCTTTACTGGAGATCCTTTTTGGGTCGTATATTCCTCATCCAGTGTTACCCACGACAGGAACCCCCGGATCCCTGAATCCCTTACAGCTTTTGCAATAACGTCCTCTGAATAATATAAATCGTGGAAGGATGTGATGCCGGAATCAATCATTTCGGCTATACCGACCAATGATGAATTGTAAATGCCTTTCTCAGTGCGCTCAGAATCCAGCTTGAATGTTTTTTCAAGGAATTTATCAAGTGTGATATCATCAAGCATAGCCTTCAAATGCGCCATTGCAACATGGGCGTGAGTATTTATAAAACCAGGCATGGCGACCTTGCCATCTGCATCAATTATGGTATCAGCAGAATCATTCACCACACCGACTTTACTGATCCTGTTGCCCTCAATCAGTATGTCTCCACTGACAATATTCCGTTTTTCGTCCTGTGTAATGATGATTGCATTCTTGATAAGGATAGAGCCCATTAGGAGTTATTTGATTGGTGTATTAATTTTTTCAGACCCAGACACATGTCGGGATGTATAACCGACAAGAAAGAGAAGAACAGCGACCGCAAGAAAGATGAAGGTGATCTGGAAATTATAACTCGAAAGATATTCAGATAACAAAAATACAGGTAGGCCAATGGCAAAACCCGACAGAACTGGAACGGCTACTGATTCAATCCCACGATGCCCTTTACCAGATCTGGTATACATTGAAAGCAGGATACCAATTGCAGATATCACAAATGCAAGGGTGATTTCAATTGATTCTGGTATATTGAATGTTGCAAGTGGGAGATAAAACTGGTAACCAAGCACAACCAGATTGTAGAGTGCGTTGGCTTCCAGTGAGATTGTAGTAAAATATGAAACAACGTAAAGAGATGGATTGTTGATATGATAAGTCGTCAGTAAGATGCTGGCTATTTCAGAACGGAGTGAAACCAGTATGGTAG
>DAQB01000024.1:3294-3738 GCA_002502705.1 Thermoplasmatales archaeon UBA582
GTGATGTAAGTGTTGTGAAAGTCAGAGGCAATACGACATACGAAAGTATTGGAATGGTGTAATTAAAATAGAGCTTGAAGAATGTTCCAAGCAGGAATAATAAGAAGAGAATGACGCTTACAGGATAGACATACTCCCTTATACTGCCTGGGGCAAGATGCTTGACCAGGAAAATACCTATTAAAAGAACTATCCAGAAGATGGAAAGGTAAGCTATGACAATGCTGCCCAGATATACAAGAAGGAAAAGTGATGGTGCAATTATCAGTAAGTTTAATATAAATGACCTGTAACTCATTGCCGATTTTATCACTGTGTCACCTTACCATAAGTATATTCTCCCATGATGAACGGCACAATGCTGTTTTCATTTACCTGCCTGCTCCTTATGCCAATTGAATTAAAGAAATGTGCAATTGCCTTGGTATATGCAGCCTCCTTTGT
>DAQB01000038.1 GCA_002502705.1 Thermoplasmatales archaeon UBA582
ATTGCATACGGTCGGGCCCATTCTGTATATTGGGTTATAGATAAGCCCAAAATGCAAGTTGGTTTTAACATCAATCGTCTGATTAGAATAGAACATGTAATTGTGCTAATTCGCTCTCTTGGGCACTGCATAACAAATATTAAGTAATATCCATCAATCAAGAAATTATGTTCACCTAATGAATAGAATTTCCTGGTCCCTATTTTCTAATCCCACAGTTGTTGGTTCAATAAGCATATTGACCGCAAGTTACAATATTGCCACAATATCGGTGGCAAGTGCCCCAATAAAGGCATTTCTCCATCTTAATGACTTAGAAACCACTTTGCTTACATCGGCAATATTGATCGGTGCGATATTCGGTGCATTTTCTTCTGGCGTGCTCTCTGATCGCTTCGGCAGAATTGGCATATTGACTCTGGATATGTTAACGTTCATTTTTGCCGGTATACTCAGTTCACTAGTAAACAACTACATTGAACTCTTAACCCTGAGAATAATAGTCGGAATCGGCGTCGGGATTGACTATGTAATTATATTTACATATATTGGCGAACTTGAGAAAAGTGACAAATTTAAGAACATAAGTATGGCAACAATAATGTTCTTCGCTAATTTTGGGATACTTCTTTCATACGCTATTGGGTGGTTACTTCTGCTCAAAGGAGGAGATAACGCATGGAGATACATACTTGCAAGTGGTGCCATATTCGGAACAGTTTCAATAGTAATGAGACTGGGACTAAGAGAATCAGAGTTGTGGATTGCAAAGCGATTGGGCTCCATTAGCGAAATTCTTTCGGTTATGTTTCACCCTAGAAACAGTAAACGGATTTTAAAATATTCTTCTCCATGGTTCCTTTACCAGATAGGTGATCAGAGCCTCACACTCTTTCTGCCATTAATCCTAATTCCATATCTGGCATTCTCCTTTGCCGGAGGGGCATTTGGTGCAATATTTGTTAAACTATTCACTATACCTGCATCGTTTCTTGCGATATTGCTGATTAATAGGAAGGGAAAATCTTTCCTTCAGAAATCAGGTTTTCTTATTCGAGCTCTGTTCCTAGGTTGCACGGGCTTATTATTGATTCTGGGTTATAATGTGGGGGCAATTATTATTATAGTGCTTTTGGGAATGGCGTTCTTCTTCGGGGCCATGGGTCCAGATAAAACCACAGTAATTATGCCTGCCATGGATTATCCGACTGAGATAAGGGGCACAGGACAAGGGTTTAGTGAAACAATAGGTAGAGTAGGTGGTCTTGTCGGAGTTCTTGTCTTTGGCCTTTTGATTACTGATGGACCTGGAGTTGGACTTATTTTCCTATCAGCGACATGCTTCGCAGGTTTTGCAGTTTCAATGATGACATGATTATACTGCATCAGAATGTAAAGAGCCAAAAATCAATATTGAAGTCCTGAGGAAGCTGTGTGTCCGAATAAGAGATTTTAAAATCACAACCATGGTATTCATTTGAGATTATACATCCTTTATTTTCTGCATATATTGATCCAATGATGAGCCTGTAAAATACGTCATTTAATGATATGATATGTTCGATGGAATTAGTGAATTATGGCAAATTACTCAGAATATTTAAGTACTGATATGAGCTATAAGCGGTATGGCAGATGAAACTGACGTTGAGAAAGGGGGAACTCTAGTACGAAAACTGACCCTTCATGATGCTGTCCTGTTTGGAATAGGAGCAGCAATAGGTTCTGGTATACTGTTTGCCGCTGCAGGTGGAACTGAATACGCTGGGGGAGCAGTTGTGTATTCCTGGATTGTTGCCGCAATCCTGATTGCAATTGTCACCATTCCTTATGCGGAAATATCTGCAATGGCACCGAGATCCGGCATCAGTGCTAGAATTTCATATTATTCATATGGTAACTATGGCGGTTTTATGGGTGGATGGGGCCTTCTTGTGTGGACAATAATGATACCACCGATTGAAGCGATTGCAGTTTCCACATATGCGTCCTATTACCTGCCTGCGTTAACATACATCAATTCTTCTGGGGCGATAATACTATCAATATATGGAATACTGCTATCTGTAGCACTTACGATATTTTTCGCCGTTTTGAATCTCATTGGTGTTGGTAGGTTTGGGAGATTCAACACCGCACTGACATGGTTAAAGATAGGCGCGGTCGTGATTTTCATAATAATGGTGCCGTTATATATCTTCCATCCCGGGAATTTTTCACTGAAGGCTCCATTCTTCATATCCAGCTCTGATTTCCCAGGAATATTTATTGCAATACCGGCGACGGGAATATTATTCTCATTCGGAGGGTACCGTCAGGTCGCGGATATGGCAGGAGAGATTAAAAACCCGAAGAAGAATGTACCAAGAGCCGTTATTCTCACTCTAATTATACAGAGCATACTTTACATATTAATGGCGATTGTGATTGTCGGTGCAGTTAACTTCTCTTTGGTTCCAAATTCCACCGGTCCTGGTGACTGGAGCGCTGTGGCCAACCTTGGTTCGCCATTAGCTGATCTAATGCGTGAAACGATCAATAAAACAATATTTGGCAATCCTGCTCTTGTTATTTCTGGTCTAGTCGTACTTGCCCTCCTCTTTGCGATATATTCTCCTCTTGGTACGTTTGGAACAGATCTGACCGGTGGGGCAAGGATCTTCTACGGTTATTCCAAGGAGGGATCATTGCCACCAGTTCTTGGGAAAACAAATAAAAAAGGTGCGCCTACCTACGCAATAATCGCTGCTTCCGTACTCGCTGTTATATTTGTGATACCATATCCAAGCTGGTATACCCTAGTGGATTTTGTGGTGGTCGCAGGCGCGGTGAATTTTGCTATTGTCAACGCATCTCTTCCAGTGCTGAGGAAATTATACCCTAAGATTGAAAGGCCCTTTAAGGTTCCCTCAGCCAGATTGTGGTCGGTTATTGCATTTATAGCATCATCTCTGCTGATATACTGGGCAACATATCCCGTAACTATCTATGCTCTTGGAGTTACACTCGGCGGGTCTCTAGTATTTCTATACCAGGTATTCACCTCGAAGGGGCAGAAGATCGGCCTCAAACATTCAATATGGATTCCATTCTATATCATTGGTCTGATAATACTATCATACATAGGCGGCTCACAGACCGGCGGAACGAACCTTATACCATTCCCGGACGATCTGTATGTCGTTATAATTTACGCAGTCATATTCTGGATAATTTCACAGGTATCTGCACCAAAGCAGCCACTTAGGGACCTGCACGAAATGATTGCAAATGCACCTGTTGACCCGGAAAAGTCTGTAAATCCATAATTCTTTTAACAACCATATTTTATTTTAAATTTATTTTCAACGCATATTCATTTAGATTTATTTTTGAATTTAGTGAAAACTCTTTTAAAGTCTTTTGCTCTCAATGATTTATGATATCAGGATCAGAAAACATCGTGGTAATTGGCGGCGGAAGCACTGGCACAAGCATTGCTTACAACCTTGCGGTTTCTGGAAAGAAAGTCTCTCTGATTGACCGTGGAACTGTTGCTTCCGGAAACACCGGAAAATCAAGTGCTTTGATCAGGACCCATTACAGTAATCCTTTAATTGCATCCATGTCAATATATTCTCAGAAGATCATCAGCAATTTTGAATCTATTGGATATTCTGGATTCACAAAGACAGGGATGATATTCCCATTCAGTGAGAAATATTCAGACGTTGCTGCGGAAAACGTAAGAATGCTCCAGGAACTTGGCGCGAATGAATCAGTAATTAAGGCAGAAGAAATAAAACAATATTTTCCTGATTCTGAAATTGATGACTTCGGTTTTGTTGCATTCGAACCTGATAGTGGTTATGCAGACCCGGTTTCAACGGCCAATTCATTCGCATCAAAGGCTAAAGAGCTGGGTGCAGAAATACTGACAGGAAAAGCTGTTGAGAGCGTCGAAAGTGATGGACGGGGGCCATTTCTTAAATTCAAGGACGGCAGGATGATGAGGGCGACAAAGATAGTCCTCGCAACTAACGTCTGGACCAACGATCTTTTGGAAAGATCAGGGATATCAAGTAATAAGAGACTGCCAATCTCTGCTTCCCTGCATTCTGTCATATACCTAAAAAGACCTGATGTTTACAGGGGAATAAAACCAACACTCTGGGATCCACCAAATCTGTCCTATTACAAGATGGAGGGTGAAACAGTTACAGCATTAGGCAGCCTGGATCCGGAAATAGATGCGAAACCAATTGACGTTCATTCAGTGATTCCGGAGACCGCACCAGATGAATATGTTGAGGATTATGTTGGAAAAATAATGAAGAGGCTTCCTGGCATGAAAGATGCTGTACCGTACGCTACAGTAACAGGGCTTTACGATATGACTCCGGATGGCCAGGCAATAATTGACGATCTTTCGCCTCTTGGACTAGACAATGTGTATGTATGTGCCGGCTTGAGCGGACACGGCTTCAAGTTATCGCCTGCTTACGGCAGAATTGTATCTGATATGCTAAACGGCATAGACCCTGATTCGGCTAAATTTAACTGGAAGACGTTTTCAGCAGACCGTTTTAAAACGGGTAAATTGATTAAATCCAGGTATGATGAGATTGGAACGATATATTGATATTTTTAAAAATGCATGCCACTTCCGCTTTTCTTGTATGCAAGGAGTCTTGCGATATTATTCCACCCAAAATATAAAGATTTATTCAGAATGAACATTTTACCTTTAACATGGCTAAAACGGGCAACAAGGGGAAGAAACGGTCGTCGAGTAAAAAGAGTGATATTGGGTTCAGCATCGAAAACATGGATAGAAAGGTCGATCCGCTTGTTGATTTCTATTCCTATGCAAATGGTTCCTGGATCAGAAAAAATGAAGTTCCTGACGACAAGGTTTCCCTTGGGTCTTTTGTACAGTTGCTTGAAAAGAACCAGTTCGCCCTCAAAGCTATACTGGAGAGATGCTCTGAGGACAGCGAAAAGAGAACAAGGTTCGAAAAAATGTGCGGTGACTTTTATTATTCCATGATGGATGTTGAACGAATTGAAAAAAGCGGAATCAAACCGGTCTTACCATATCTAAAGAAAGTTTCATCGGTGAAATCACGTGAGGACATATCCAGCCTTATCGCTTATTTTGATCTACTCGGTATTCCTACTTTCATCGGAAGTGCAATGGGATTTGTTCCAAGGAAATCCATGCCAGATAAAAAAGACAGCTCGGTTTACGCATTATATCTGAATCAGGGGGGATTATCGCTTCCCGACAGGGACTATTATCTTTCACCTTACTTTTCAGAGATGGTGAAGAAATACAAGGATCATATAACCAGGATGTTTATTCTCTTCGGAGATGATAAAAAAAGCGCGGATGAGTCAGCGGAGGCAGTGCTTACTATAGAAAAAGACCTCGCCGAAAAAAGCCGTAGCAGGGCCGACCTCAGAGATCAGGAGAAAAATTACAATAAGATGAGCTTAAAAGAAATAAGCAAAAAATACAAGGGGTTGGATTTTGACAGGTATATTTATGAGGTTGATCTGCCGCCTGTGAAATACGCAATAGTTGGACAACCTGAATTTTTGACCGAAGTTTCCAGTATTCTCACGAAAGCTGATCTTAATGATCTGAAGGCTTATTTCAGATGGAAAGTGATTAACTATTTTGCTCCCTACCTTAATGAAAAGATAGAGAAGGAAAACTTTGACTTCTTCAAGAAGGAACTGCTAGGTCAGAAGCGTCAGGAACCAAGGTGGAAGAGAGCTATTGTCCTTGTAGATTCTCTAATCGGCGAAGCTCTTGGTTCTCTGTTCATAGACGAATATTTTTCTGATGAAACCAGAAAAAGAATGAACGAAATGCTTGAAGATATAAAGGGAGTTTTCAGAGAGAGACTTGAGAAGAATACCTGGATGACAGAAAAGACTAAGAAAAGAGCGCTTGCAAAATTCTCGAAATTCCGCGCAAAAATAGGCCATCCCGCCAAGTTTAAGGAATACAAGGGATTGAGGATAAAACGGGACGATCTGATTGGTAACATAACAAGAAGCACGATGCTTGAAATTAGAAGACAGATTAACAGGGTTGGGGAACCTGTAGACAGAGAGGAATGGATGATGACTCCTCCAACAGTCAATGCATATTTCAACCCTAGCGGAAATGAGATCGTTTTCCCGGCTGGAATCATCCAACCCCCTTTCTTTGATCCTACTATGGACGATGCGGTGAACTACGGGGGAATCGGCGGTGTCATTGCACACGAGATTACGCATGGATTTGACGATCAGGGAAGGCAGTTTGACGAGGATGGAAACTTACGGAACTGGTGGAGCCATAGTGATCTCAAGCACTTCAATGAGGCAGCGGAAAAGGTAGTAAAGCTTTACGGGAGCCTGGAGCCAATAAAGGGTTTTAAGGTGAATGGTAAGCTTACACTCGGAGAGAATATAGCCGACCTTGGTGCTGTCACACTGGCATTTGAGGCACTCAAACGACATCTAAAAAAACATCCGGAACTGAATAAAAAGATAGATGGCCTTACCCCTGAACAGAGATTCTTTATCTCATGGGCAAACGTATGGAGAGGAAATATAAGAGAAGGTGAGATCAAGAGACGCGTTTTGGTTGATCCACATTCTCCTGCAAAGTTCCGGGGCTCTGTCCCGGTGATTAACCACCCAGATTTTGAAGTTACTTTCGGTGGAAAGAGCTCCGGCCGTGAAAAGATCGGCGTCTGGTAAAAACTAAAATCTTGGCTTTCATGAATAAATTATAACCTTATCAATTATTTCAAATTGGTATTAAAAAATAATTACCAATATTTAGATACCGCGAATAACTTCTATCTCAGTGAAGCATTATCATAGTTGTCATACATGCGGTGGATCAGGTATTGTCCATGACTCCCGCGGACTGGGAGAAATCTGCCCTGCATGCGACGGGAAGGGGTTTGTCCTATACATAAAGGATACATCAGATCAGAAAAGCCCGTTCCTGAGGGTTGTTGTTATTGCGGCAATCGTCTTAGTCTTATTCTATTCCCTTTTCATCATTTATGTTACATTAGAAAGAGTCAGCTTTACCGCATCTGTCATAATTCTATTTATTGGACATGCGGTTCTGGCAGTATCTCTTATCATGTACCTTTTATTCAAGGCAATGAGTGAAAAATAATTTATCATAAGCATCTAATTGATGAAAAATCTAATGATTGTAATTTCCCATATCTAATTCGCAGATATTTTTAACCGGTATGGAGCGGCAGATAAAAAACAGGAGTGATAATCTTTATTGGTGTTTTTCATTACGGCACTATCGGTCTTGTATAACGAGGCTGTCTGTAAACACAGATTAGTGTAATGGGGGTAATAAATACTGGAAAATGAACGCAGAACTATAGGACTGGGTGCGATTTTTCAATATTTTGGATCTGCCTCCACGCTTATTGGAGGAGTCATATTTTACATATATATAGTAAAATACTTCACGCCGACTCTCTTTGCAACAGTTGGCATACTGCAGGCGGTTCTTGGTCTTGTTACAACTGTGTTCACGTTCGGGATGAGCCAGACTGTTCAGCATTTTATAGCCCATCACGTGGCAAGAGGCGAGAAAGATTTAGTGAGATCCCTTATCTCAAGAACTTTTTTTCTTGTATTTATTCTAGGAATAGGCTCATTCCTGACAATCTATTTCCTTTCACCGGTTCTTTTGAAGTTTTTCCTTCATGCAACCGGCACAAGCCAGATCATCTCGGAAAATAAAGCAGTTGTTTTTCTCGCATTCGCATCCTCTGGCTACATTGCATCGTCGATTGTGAACAGCATGATACTTGGTTTCCAGAGGTTCAGGGCCAATGGTGTTCTTGTAATACTTAATGCGATTGCATCCTACGGTCTTGCAGCATATCTTGTAATGATATACGGAGACCCACAGGCCGTAACTGCTGGATGGGCAATTGCATATTACACGATGCTTATTCTCAATCTAATAGTTCTTGCAAGAACCGTGAGGAAACATGGCACGACAGTTGGAAGGAGCATGGATTTCCGACCCGTTTTCAAGTATACGATACCGATCCTGCTATCAGCTGTTGTATCATTCAGCTCAGTTTATGCAGATAGGCTGATCGTGGCCGGACTTATTAACCAGGAAATATTTGCAGTTTACAGTTTTGCGTTATTGATAACATCTAGCGTAGCCTTTTTTGTTTCGCCAATTAACAACATATTACTGCCTAAATTTTCAGAATATTTCTCAATAAATGAAGGCGACAGCATTAAAAGGGGTATTAGGCTCACAACGAATGTCGTCACATTTATATACACACCGATTGCCCTTTGGATAGCAGTTCTCGGTGCACCGATAATACTTGTGCTTGGTGATGCAAGTTATATCGGGGGTGCCCTGCCGCTGGCAATAATACTTATCGTATCTGCTGTATTTATATCTCAGGGGGTACTTGTCCAGGGTTTGCAGGGCATCCGGGTGACTTCAATTTTTATCCTGTCGAGCGGACTGTCTCTCCTTGCCAACCTGATACTGTCCTTCCTGCTCATTCCGAGGTATGCACTGATAGGTGCATCAATAGGATATTCCTCGGTTACTGTGATAAATTTCATGGTCATATATTATTTCGCGAGAAAGTTCAGGATCGTGTCATATGATCTGCTAACGATGACAAAAATCTGGGCTTCGTCAATCGCAGTATTTGTCTCAATTTTCCTTTTCAACAGGTTTGCCCTGCCTCTTCAACCATTCAGCAGTTTACTTTCCGGCATACCTGAATTGTTAGTTTATGGTTTCTACCTTGTTATCTATATATTGCTGGGTCTCCTGGTATACGCTCTTGCCATCAGAATAACAAAGGCTATGAATGGAGAATCACTCGATTTCTTTTACACTTTTGTCCCAGATAGCCTCAAGTTTACAAGGAGGATTGTTTTCTTTTTGTTTGTGGGAGAAGACAGGTTCAGTATGCCATCACACATGGCAGGAAAACGCTGATCACGGAGACTGCCTGTAATCACCGATCTGCTTGAATATCTCCTCGTATGCATCCTCGCTTTCGGTCACTGGAGCATTGTCAGAAACAACCTTGCTGATGATATCCCTTTTAAAACGCCACTGGTTGATTCGCCATGTCTTGCCCTTCACTATGCTTATCTCCTCCTTATACGGCTCAAGAAATCCATACTCTTCAAGATTGTAAAAAACATCCCTCTCTGCACTGGACAGAACATTGTCAAGAACGTAGTCCTCGTAGCCGAAGAATGAAAGGACAAAATCGCAGAGCTCTTCCACATCACTCTGCGGCATACCCTTGCTTCCATAAGCTTTATCGAGGGCTCTGATGAACAGTTCCCTCGTCAGAACGGGCATAGACAATCACGCGCACTATATTTTCATTGATAATAAGTTTTTTCTTGAAATATCCCTGAATTTTATAACTGAGGACACGCTTTCTATATAATACAGTTTTTAAAGGAAAAATTGTTAAAAAGATTTTTTCGAAAAAAATTATAAATGGATTGTAATAAAGATTGGATGGGCAAGAAAATTGTAATCGCCGGAGGGACCGGCTTTATTGGTTCACACTTGATAAAACAGTTGAAAATGGGCGATTATGACATATATGTCCTGACAAGGAAGGCAGTTTCAGATGAAAATTCCGGTGTTAAATATGTAACATGGAATCCAGGTTCCGATCCGGATGAGAATCTTCTTTCCGTTATTTCCGGTTCATATGCAGTTATAAATCTTGCTGGGGCAAGCATCAGCAAGCGCTGGTCAGCGTCTTATAAAAATGAAATGTTTGAGAGCCGGATCAACAGCACATTCACAATAGTTTCTGCGATAAATGCCGCCAAAGAACCTCCACTTTCTGTTGTGAATGCGTCTGCAATAGGTTATTATGGCGACCGCGGCTCGGAGACTCTTTCCGAAGAGAGTCAGCCGGGAAACGATTTTTTAAGCAGACTCGCTGTAGGGTGGGAAGAAGAGTCAAAGAAACTCAACAACTATATTACAAGGCTCATAACTATTAGATTTGGTGTTGTCCTGGGATCAGATGGCGGTGCATTTCCTGAGTTATACTCCCTTGCTGTAAAAGGAAGGGGAGCAAGTTATGGAAATCTTGATAACTGGCTCTCCTGGATACATGTTGATGATCTCTGTGATGCAATAATTTTCCTTATTGAGAAGACAGATTATTTTGGAGTGTTCAACGGAGTTTCCCCAAATCCAGTTAAGAAGGATGAACTGCAGAATATACTCGCAGAAGCAACAGGAAAACCACTGAAGCTTAAAGCGCCCAAGTTTGCCATAAAACTTGTCGGCGGTGAGGGTGCGGTGGATGCACTATTCAGCAGCCAGTTTGTGGTACCACAGAAACTGATAGAGGCGGGATTCAAATTTCGCCATGAGGATATCAAAGAGACTGTCAATTCACTTGTTTCTCAAATGAAAAAATAGGATATATTAATCAGAGTAATCAAAAATTCAGCCCAGGGATTTAAATACATTTTTAAATAGTGCTTTAATCGCGGATAGTGGTTAACGTTGCAATACTGCTTGCAGCAATGGGCATAACTGTTCTTGAAATGTCTGAGGCCACGGCAGTAGGGATGGCACTATATGCCGAATCAAAGAGGGCTGCAATATACCTTGCTGTTACACTCGGTGTCCTGACGATTTTTATACCAACAGCCTTTATCGGGAAATACATTGCGCTTCTTCCTATATTGTATGTCAGACTTATCTCTGCAGTCCTGTTGCTTTATTTCGGAATCCGTCTTATAAGGAGTTCCCGTAGATCGGTCAAGTTCACTCTGGGCATAAAGAGTTCGCACAAAGAGGAAAAAAATGAAACACAGGAACTCCTCTATACTGCTTATTCTGTCGGGCTGGTTGAGGCATTCGAGGCTGCAATTGTACTGGTGGCTCTTTATCCGAACGGTTACTTTTCAACCATAACCGGTCTCCTTTTAGGTATCATTATTGTTGTGATTGCGGCTGTAATTCTGCAATCCCAGATTAGGAAGGTGAAGCAGGCAAGCATGAAGATTGCTGTATCAGCATTATTGCTGACATTTTCATCATTCTGGTTCATCGAGGCTTTCCGGAATATAAATGATCTTTTCCTTATACCTCTTTTTATTCTGTTCTTCGCTATTGTATATCTGATTGCACACTGGAATCTCACAATTGGTCCAGGCAGATCGACTGCCGAAAAGGAATAAATGACCTATCCAATAATTTAATATTAAAGTTTATCCTTTTATAGGAATGAAGAGAGAGCATGCAGCAGGCGTTTTGATCTTTATCGGTACCTTTGTTTTTCTGGTCGCTATGATTGTAGCAGAGGCAAANNAATATCCAAACTATTCAATTGCGAACAATTATATCAGCGACCTTGGCGTCGGATCCACAGCCTATATCTTTAACAGCACCATAATTTTATTCGGTGTTTTGCTGATAATTGGTGCAGCTCTGATAGCGTCTAACCAGAGGAAATCTGTTTTCCCGTACCTGCTGATAATAGCTGCAATAGGCGCCATTATGGTAGGTACTTTTCCAGAAAATACGGGTTCACTGCATTCGGTGGGGGCCTACATTACGTTCCTATTTGCGGCAATAGCGGCAATTGTTGGCGTATCATGGATCAAATCGCCATTCCGCTTCCTGTCGCTGGCAGTTGGCCTGTTCATTGCAGCTGCAATATTTCTCTACATAGAGAAAATGTACCTTGGCATAGGCGTGGGCGGTATGGAGAGAATGATAGTCGATCCTGCTCTTTTCTGGGGGCTGGGGCTGTCCTCATATCTCATGGGCATGCCCGATACCAAAAAATAAAAATTATATCTTATCCAATTAGTTCCTGCTGCAATACCTGAAAGTCACATTTTCCTGTATCGCACATAGACGATTGCGGAACCTAATATCAGTCCCCCTATGGCGGCAGCTACTATAAGCAGATATGAAACAGCAGATATTGAAGAACTTTTAACAAACATAACCTGGATTGTTGCATTGCTGTTATTAATTGTAAATGTTCCCGATGGTACCTTTTCATAACCATTTATGCTTGCAATGGAATATGAATAATTGCCATCCGGTATGTTTATGATTGTAAGATTTGCTGTTGTAACATTGAAACCCTGGGTACCAATGAAAACTGTCCACTTGCTTCCCGCACTAAGACCGGATTCCATGAATGTTACCGAAAAGGTGGTCTGGGATGTTTCATGGACATAGATTATCGTGACTATTTCGGGTGATAGCGAAACGGAAAAACTGAAGATCCCTGTGGTATAATATCCTGTGACAGCCTGCGGAAGTATGGTGTAAATGGTTCCTGCCCTCAGATAAATGGATGTACCGGAAGAATCAAGTATGAAGCCTTCCTCTGCCTGAAGGACCGTGAATCCCCAGATAGTTCCAGCCGGGAGTCCACTCTCGCTGAAAGTAACGTTTATGAATAAGGTATACAGGAGTGTCAGGTTCAGAACCGGCCCATCAACATAGAAGACAGAACTTGCCTCAGCAATTGGGCCAACATATAATGTTGGAAGAAACTCCTCTGCTGAATTGAATAAAAAGAAGCCTTCAAGCTGGTAAGTGCCATTGGGTAGATATACTGTGTCGGATGAACCGTATCTGAGTTTGAAGATTGCGTTATTTACGTCAAAATATGTCGTAACACCAGATGGAAGCCCTGATGCGGAGATGTTTGCCTCCTCACTGTAAATGGTCAGCGGGTAGTAATCATAACCATCGTTAATGCTGCCATTTAACTGGTTCTGTCCGGGAAAAGCAAGACCCAGGCCACTGCCATTGTATGGTTCCACTCCATTTGAGAAATAGTTGTAGTAAAAGTTGCCTCCAACATAACTTCCGTTGATTATGCTTCCTTTGAGGTTTTGTCCGTCAAAAGTAACAGCATAATTTGCAGGCTCTTTTGATATGTTGAAATTATCATGGTAAGTAACATTTGCATCGTTGTAGATGTTTGCGTGTGGACCATCCAGGCTCACTAGCGTAATTGCAGAATCAAATATATTGTTGAATACTGTGTTGCCTGAACTCTCGATTATGAGCCCAATGGGGGCTGATCCATAGTAAGATCCTGCGCCTGTCAGACTGCATGTGGTGAAGACATTTCCCCAGACATAATTTGATGATGATGTGTTGTTTTCATCGTATATCAGGATGCCCGATCCCTGGCTCTTTACCATGTTACTGGAAATAAGGCTGTTTGTTACATTCCAGAGAACAAGTGATGACACAAATGGAACGTTGTAATACGTTTCGTCTGTGAAGACTTCCGCGGTGAACCATGTGGAAACTGTGTTGTTTGAGAATATTATGTCTGAAGAATTATAGAATTCTATTGGCAGGAAATTGGACTGCGGCAACTGCAGATATTGCGAAATCACAAGATATTCCAGTGAGGTCTGTGTTTCTTTGAATACTGGTTGATCTTGTGATGAAAATCCGGAAAACATGACATATGAATCTGTATTGCGCATTATTATTCCATCATATTCAGGGAAGAGATAGTCATTAGCAGCAGAAAATGCAGGGTTAAGAGAAGAGGATACATTTAGTTTTGAAATTGCCTGATATGATGGCCCCGGGATTATATATGGAGATGAGAGGGTTCCATGACCGCTATATGCAATCTGAGAAATCTGTGAATTATCGGTGATATAAAATGGAGTATAAAGGCCCATCGAATAATTTCTGGACAGGGAAATAGGTCCAATGTTCAAGTGAAAGCCATCTGATAGTGTTTTATCTACAATTGAAATGTTGTCATAATAACTCAGCATAAAGTTGAAAGAATATGTCCCTGGCATGAGTAAGATACTGAAAACACCGTTTGCAGATATAGGCGCCACCTGAGAATCAGATGCGACAAAATTCTTTCCTTTACTCACCATAAGGAAGGATGGATCTGGATAAACGGATCCGGATACCGAGGCGAATCCCGATGAGCCACTTATGTTCCACAATCCTGTTATAAATGATGGCCCTGTATCCATGAATTCCTTTGCACCGATGAAATAGGCTGAAATCCCGGATGAGGTTTCGCCCGTTGCAGATCCTGAATCATATGCTGATGGGACCGAAGCAAGATTTCCAGAACTGGTTTTATACATTAGCGTAAGGGAAGAATTCATGTTTGTAAAATCTGCAGTTGAACCGCCTCCTGGACCACCAAAATCCAATTCTGCGTCAAGCGGTATTGCCCCATTATCAGAAAGCCTGCTACCACTGACCTCAAAGTGTGCAGCTCCCGTTGCTGCAGTAGTGCTTCCTTTTATGGAATTAAATATCACCCTATCGTAAGAGCCGGTTTTTACCAGGGTTGATCCTTCAGGTGTTATACCATTGATGCTGTAATTCAAGAAAACACCGTTGTCGTTGTTCACATTTGCAGTATTCAGTATAAGAGACAATGAGAAATTTGAGTCCACATTGAAGGTCGGGCCGACTTTGTAATAATATAATCCAGGTACCACGGTTCCAGTGTCGTTGTTGAATTCGCCTCCTGTTATTACGGCGGTAGGTGAGCTGAAGTTCCAGATGTTGTCAACCAGAGTGAGCTGATGAGTTCTTGTTGAANNGATAAAATGCAACGTTCTGTATCCAGTACTGATAACCTGCCACACCAAATAATGTTACTCCCGTTAGAACAGAATTCATCTGGATAGAGAATGTATACGGAGAATCGCTTCCCATATAAAATTCAGACACATTATTTATATTGACAGTCCCATCAAAACAGGTGGTATTATACGTAAAAGGCGTGAGTGAACCCGATACATTTCTTAAACCATAGGATGCAAGGCCCATTGGGGCAGGAGCTGATTGATATGATGGGCCGTATGATGCCTTAAAATTCGATGGTATATCGAAATTTGGCAGCAACCTTGCTATAGTGGGAATGCTCTTATTTGTTATCTTTGACGTAGTATAATTCAACATCGAATCCCATGTTATTCCATGCGTTAATGCACTGCCCGAAACATTTAAAGATGGTGCTTTAAGTACAAGCGAACTGTTGTTCACAGAACCCTCAGAAACAACCGTATTATTTTGTGTGGTATTTTTCAATTGAAATGACGCGCCCGCTTGAGCGGAAGTTTGAACCTGCGTTCCAAATGAAAAGGATGTGGTCAGCATGACTATTGATAGAAGCAATGCAAGAATTATTGTCTTTGACGCTTGCATTAATCAACATCAAATACTTGTTATTAAAATGTGGCTGCCTTTCGCAACCGCATATTGGTCTTGACAAATAATCTTTTTACTTTTCACACACAGATAATTCCAGGAAATTTTAACCCCATGCAGATAGAGATTACATCAAAAGAGAGAAACCTTTAACCACAAGCTTTCCCCTGGAAGTTAGTAATCTGACATTTTCCTGTCTGCCCGCATCTATGGCCCTGTAGATTTGAGGTGGCAAATAGATAGAAACTCCATCTCTTTCAATATGGATCATTTCTGCATCTTTCTCAAAAGTCTCAGTAACTACAAGTTTCGTGATCATCTGACATGTATCATCATTACATGGGCCCTTCTTAAAATCTAAATTCAGGCATACATTTTTTCCTGATATTCTTTGCAACGCAGAGTTCTCTATTCGGATTGAACCTTTACCGACCTTTAACACCATATTTTTTTCCATTTCATCTATGCCCCGCCTGGCAAATCTCTCTTCATTATCTTAGTTTCCTTATTAAATAAGGTAATCCGGTTTACAGATCTTGTGATTTTGGATCTTAATCGCAGGGAATTCAGCACAACCGAAGTTGAGCTAAGGCCCATCGCAAGTGCTGCGAGAATTGGCAGAATTGAGAATATTGAGAGACCGAATAAAGGAACCAGAAGACCTGCTGCGATAGGAATAAGCACGGAATTATATCCAATAGCCCAACCTATATTCTGCCTGATCTTTGATATAGTGTTTTTACCCAGTATGATAGAATAAGCCACCATGGTGAGATCATCATTCAGCAGAATTATGTCACCGCTTTCTCTTGCTATATCTAGACCGGACCCCATTGCTATACCTGTATCTGCAGTTTCCATAGCTGCGCTGTCATTTATGCCATCACCAACAAACACAACAAATTCTCCGGATTCCTGGTATTTTGTTACAATTTGTGCCTTGTCTTCCGGCATCAGACCCGAATGTATATCAGTTATACCAAGGAGAAGACCGATTTTTCTTGCTTCTGAATCCATATCTCCTGTTATCATCGCAGTTTTGATCCCCATTTCTTTCAGTATGGAGATAGAATCATGGGCAGTGTCCCGGACCTTGTAAGCAAGAGATATATGACCTGCGGTATTTCCGCCTATTTCAATTGAAACGATTGACGATGTTGCCCCAGAGGATCTGCTGATCCTTATGTCGAGATCTGCGACCTTCCCTGAAATACCTATTCCTGGCAATTCCACGATATCAGAGGCTTCCGGGATTTTAAGGTTAAGTTTCTGAGAATATTTGACAATAGCCTTCGCTATAGGATGATTTGACATCTTCTCAACGGCGCNNATATCATTGCTTCCAGATCAAAACCAGGTTCAGTTTTCACTTCGGTTATCTGGGGGTCGGCAATAGTAAGTGTTCCTGTTTTGTCGAAAAGAACAATTGTCGTCTTTGATAAACGCTCAAGAGAACCGGGATTCTTTAATAATATACCGTTCTCTGATGACGCACTCGAAGATATAAGAAGCGTAATTGGTGCAGCGAGACCTATGGCACAGGGGCATGCTATGACAACAACAGATACGAAGGCAAGAACTGCGTACTGAAGGGCAAGAGTATGTCCCGTCAACGTCAGATAAAAGTACCAGAATATCCCTGCGGATATTGCAGCAGTTATAACAACGGGTATGAAAAGCGCAGAAAAAGTGTCGGCTACTCTCTGTATCTTGACCCTGCCCATGGTAGCATTCTGTATGAGCCTGTAGACATGATTGATTGTGCTCTCCTTCCCTATCTTTTCCACTATTATAGAAAGGGAACCATTGATGTTGAGAGTCCCGGCGGTGACGGAATCTCCCGCTGCTTTCAAAACTGGATTTTGTTCGCCAGTTATGATCGATTGATCGACTTCACTTGAACCTTTCAATACATTCCCGTCGGCCGGTATAATGTCACCGGGTTTACAGAGCAGCATATCACCAGTATGGATCTCATCAATTCTTCTTTCCGAAACGGTTCCGTCGGGCGAAACATAGTGGACATATTCCGGGATAATTTCCTTCAGCTTTGAAGCGGCTGAATTTGCCTTCTCCTTTGTCAGTGTTTCAATATAGGTTCCCGTGAGTATCAGGGTAATAATGAAAACAGAAGCGTCGAAATAAACACTGGATCCAGGTATGGCTTTAGGGAATAGTGTTATGAATAGAGAGAAGACAAATGCCGTCCCCGTACCAAGTGCGATGAGCAGATCCATATTTCCCATTCTGGATCTGATAGTATGGTATGCCCCCTCGAAGAAACCGGAACCGGAATAGAACAGTACCGGTATCGCAAGGATGAGTTCTACATAGTCTTTAAATGGAAGGGATGAAAAGAGGTATTGTATCAGCATGATCGGAATGGAAAGTGACCATGCGAGCGCAAGTTTCGTTTTCAGTGTTTTCACACCAAGTGATGGGCTTGTGAATTTTTCCATGCAGCCCTTCGAACAAAAATAGTACTTTTCGCCATCTTTAGTGATGAAAAGATCTGATGTCTCCGGTACGAACATGCCGCAGACTGGATCAGTAGGCATGAATACTGCCTTATCTTGAATGTTTCAATGGGTTTTTATCAAACGTTTCCTTGCAGCCTGAGCTGCAAAAATAAAACGTTTTTCCCTGGAACTGGCTCTTGTATGGTGTGTCCTCTTTAACCTTCATTCCGCATATTTTATCAATTTGCATAGCTGACAAATCACCGGTTAGCTAATAAGTCTTTATTATTCATAATGTATATATCTTTGAATAGAATTTATACATTATGAACACAAACCAAGCTGAAACAGAACAGAGAATGCTGACAATTCTTAAAAATGACTCAAGGAAAAGCATCATAGAACTTGCGCATGAACTAAAGATTAGCAGAATAACTGCGAGGAAGGTGCTGGATTCTCTTATCCAGAGCGGTAAAATAAAGAAGTTTACGATAAGCATAGATGAGGATGAAAAAGATCTTGTTATGATTCATACCAGCAATATGGAGAAGATACCCGAATCGCTGGTGGTGGAGAGTTTCGATCTTGTGGATAATACCTTCCTGGTTGTGATGTACTACGAAAACCTGCTTAAGGTCAGGGATATAGACGTACTGGATCTAAAGGTAGCATTAAGCAGGACGGTCAATACAACCGCCCGAAGGATATCACACATACACTGCGATTATTGTAGCGACGTGATCCAGGGGGCGCCTTTAACGATCAGTTTCAGAGGTAGAGTTTATTACGCGTGTTGCAAGAACTGCAAGAAGGATCTAGAAAGAAGACTGGAAACAGAGCAGATAGAAGCATGACCTATTAGCTGGACCTATCCAGTGAACATATTATAATGAGGCCTGTTCCACTGCCTAATATCCTCTCGCAAATGTATTGTTTTCAGGAAACTATTGAGATTATCCCCCATGCTTGAACGCAGGGTATAATAGCATGCCACCGTCAACTACCAGTGTGGTTCCTGTAACATATGAGGACATATCACTTACAAGAAATGCAACCGCTTTGGCCACGTCTGAGGTCTCACCCATTCTTGGCATTGCTATCTTAGTCAGAAGGTCTTTGTAGGTTTCTGGGTTTCCCCAAACATCCTTGTTTATAGGGGTTTTTATCGCACCTGGAGCAAGTGAAACAACCCTGATGCCAAAATCGGATACCTCCTGTGCAAGTGTTTTGGTGAACATCGACAAGCCGGCTTTTGCACTGCAGTACGCTGTATATCCAGACCATGGAAGGAATTCGTGTACAGATGTTATATTAACAATAACTCCACTACCTTTCTTCTTCATCCTCTTGACTGCTTCCCTCGAACAGTAGTAAGGCCCGAGAAGGTTGATCGATATTACGCGCTCCCAGTCTGCCGGGTTGTCATCCCCACATAACTCTCTTTTTCCATCGATACCTGCGTTGTTCACAAGAATGTCTATGGGTCCAAGCTGACTGTCAATGCTGTTGAAAATTGAGGTTACCTCATTTAGTTTTGAAACATCGCCTCCAAATACTGCTGCTTTTCCACCATTTTTATTTATATCATCAGCAAGGGCATCGGCAGGCTGTTTTTCTGAATGATAATGTATCGCAACCTTCGCCCCAGCTTTCGCCAGGTATTTTGCTATCTCCATTCCAAGACCGGAACTTGACCCAGTGACCAAGGCGACCTTTCCCTTTAGATCAATCGCAATTCCAGACCCATAAGTTTCAATCTTACCATCGGTAGGCATGATTCACAATCACGATATCGGAAATAAGATTAGCTGAAACTTGTCTCTACTCAGACAGGTCATGCTTAATATGACAGGTTTATTTCATCTACATCAGAGGTAATTGGCTTCAATGGGCGTTAAAAAAGTCTGCAAAATAAAACCTAAACAAAATTACATTTTCTTAAAATCCTTTATTTTTTCCCATGGTTCTATTGGACCATTACAAGATACAAATAAATTATTCGGCTGACCTCTTTCGATATTCAAGACGGCCTGTGATTTATCTTTAGACCGTAGTGCTATTTTTTTCTTTAAGAGCTGGAGTTCATAATCAAGCTGCCCTTGAGAAACAGGAATTTTTATACCTTTGTCTACAGAACTTATGGCTATTTTAGATTCATCGAATAAGAATCCTCGGCGATCAGCTTCTTTCTTTATGTATATTAGATAAGTGTTAATGGCATTAGATGGACTTAAATAAGATTTAAACCGCGATAGTTGTGGGTGATTTTTGTAGCCAATTGTATTTCCTTCAAGTACTGCCTTTGCGAGCAGTGACTCGCGCCAGAGTGCTACTAATCCAATTGGATCGAGCCAATCCAACCTTATTGACCAGAGACGCATGTTCCCAACAGGCTATAAAAAGAAAATATTTAACATGTCATGAACCGCCCTGATTAATTCTTGAAAATAGTTTTTAGTAGAATTAGATTTGGTTTGCTTAAGCAACAGAACAAACCCAATAATTGTAAGTTAAAGAAGGATGATAGATTTTGATCTCTCTGCAATAAATCACTTGTTAAGAAGATGTGGAATCTCGTTAATTTATGTGCAATCGAGAATGGATCAAGTATGTTCTTCCATTTCTCTGTTGATATACAGCTCCTGTTTCTGTTATTGTTCCACACATCAAAATTCTCCCTACGACCCCAGTGGCCGCTTTCATCACTGAATCTTCCGGGATGTGGTATCAATCTACGAACTTTTCCGAATAACTTGTGTATCTGACGCATCCATCTTATGACGTTTTACACCTACATAAACGGGTTACTTATGCTGCGGACCAAAGCCTTTCTACAAGGGCATCAAACTGTTTACTTGGTTAATAAGCTCATATCATGAGTCTAAAAAATGTTAAACAAGGCGTCGGCTTAAAGGGATATTGATGATGTGTGACCTTGTGTGCATATAAAGGATGCATGGGTCCAAGAAAGATATTGTATTATGCGCACTAACTTCGTATTTCAGATGGTACTTCCAAAATTTGCTTCGATCTGAAAAAGAATTCAATTACAAAGAATGACACTGTTGCAAAATTGAGTAATAGAGAAAGAGTAAAGATGAATAAAAGGGAATTGAGAGAGGCACTGAGATTGGATTGGATTGTAGTAGACGGGGAGAATAAGGTTGCTTGCGAAAACACAAAAATCCAGGTCGCAGATATGTACCAGACAAGATTCAGGAATATAAAAATAGGCAGATCCGCTTTGAAGAACTTACCGCTTATGCTTGCACCATCAATACCACTCTTGCTGTGAAATTGATTTTTTTCTCCACTTTCAACTTCGTCCTTCAGTACCCTCCATCTCCATTTCAACAGCAGAGAAAACATAACAAGAATCACTAACCATGCCACAAAACCGGTGACGAATCTTGTCAGGAACTCATTTAGCAAAATAGTGCTCATATTCCCAACCTATGGCCACACGTCCATCCACGCTGTCCAGCCAGGTGATGCAACGCTTGCCCAGTTGTTTCGCTCGTATTCGTTTGCAAATTGTTCCCAATAGTATATGAAAACATCTGCATTAAACTCTTTCGGAAGCACTGGAGATGACCAGACATTATAGGTACTTCCATACTATAGAGGTCCCCAAACTGACATAGATGTTGCAAGACCCCAGAAGTAGAAATTGTCAATATATATTACCCAGAAGTATCCGTATGGCCATTGATCACCAAATAAGGTATTGACATGTCCCTGCAACGCCCAAAAGGTTAAAGCACTAATTGCAGTAGCTATTATACCCAATGCCAATGTGCCTATTACGGGAATTGCAAAAAAGGGCAAACCGATGACAATGCCGGTCGCGAGTGATGCGACAGTGACTTGATTAGACACAAAATTGTAGTAATTCCAAGCAGCATTACAAGTAACGAATTTTACGTTCACGTTATAAAACGTGCCATAATCCACATGCCACCAACCGTAGATCGGAAAAGTGTTTTCCATTACTATCGGGTCCTACGTTGTTGTATTTCCATTCTGAACCAAAAGGGAGTGGATATATGTAGTGTAATTTAGGTGGTATGAATAGGTAAGAACAGAGGCTGTCTTTCCATTCAAAACTATTGTTTTGTTTGAAATTAGTGTTCCTTTGTGAATTAGAACTACCTGCCCCGCTACTTGATACGTATCTTTTTCGTCTGCAAAAACCTTCAAATTTGTAATCTCACGCAAGTCTTTCTTGACTGTTGGGCGAAAGATTTCATACGTACTGATTAGAAAACTGGCGTTCTTATCGGAAATTCCCCTCTGGTTTTATGGAAGGTAATTGTGTTCTTGCACATATCAGCTAGAGAAGTCAATAAGCTCCCTATACTGCAATAGGTCCAGTCTGCTTTGGGGTGCATTTCTACCATATTGTTTGTAAGCATACTCGTAGGCATTGCTCATCTAATTCTTTTCAAGTGGGTTTGAGTTAATGATGCTGAAGTTTTTGTTCGCAGGTAGGTGAAGAGGATTAACTCCAGTATCCGTTAATACTGATCCCTGAACCTGTGAGTTGTATGAACTGGCATGATTAAAGTTTGAATAACTCTGCAATAGGATGCCAGAAAACATCATAGTTAACATTACTGCTGTGGCGATAGCAGCAAAAACTATTATTTTTCTTCTCATAATATGTTTAGTACTATTATATATACTTACAAATACTACGATGTTCGATTAATATAGGTTTTCCAAACTCCCCGCCTAAATCCTTTTTCATAACCTCATGATCAATACCCGTGAATCTTTATACAAATCGTCCCCCCTATTCCAGGGCCACATTTCTTCCCTCGAATCAACCACATTACGGGTCAGTTATCATAAACCCGTCAGAACCTTAACTAGAAACACTTTTAGGGAACAGATCTTGTTCAGTACCCACCAGTTCAGCAAGTTCAAGGACCTCGACTAGCATCTCCACCAGAATTGATCAATTTCCCATATCTGTCAGATCGAACTTTGACAATTGAAGGATTGCATCCTTGTAACCTTCGGTTGAATATTGTGCATTTTCGCCGGAATAAAGTGATGCAGATCGCCGGTTTAATTTTGATCCATTTTCTCATGCGGAAGGGGATCAGAATTGTACGGGCAGGAGGTTTGGAGAATGATAAGGAATCTTAAAGAGATCGGAATGAGCAACTGGGATATAGCAAAGTAGCTAGGTGTATTCAGGAATACAGTTAGCAGGATGCTCAAGAAGACCAGGATACTGGATAAGAAGAGAAAGAAGAAAGGATCAAAGTTGAATCCTACAAGGAAAAGATCTGTGCATTGATAGATAAACACAACCTCTCGGGTGTCAGGATACTCGAGGGATTACTGCCATGAACTTAGAAAGGGCCCCGGGATACAGGCTGTCTATATATGACTGGAACTGGGAAACAATCAAAGGTTAATTTTGGCGAAATTGGATACACAGATATGGATGGGAAGAGGAGAAAACTTTACGTCTTCTCCATTTTACTTGGATAGTCGAGAACAAGGTATGCCGAATTCACAGTGGATATATACACAGAGAATGTCATTAAGTTGCACCTGAACTTCTTTACATTCTTCGGTGGATACACAGATAGTTTCTTGACGACAATATCTATAAGATTCTATTGGGGTAGTCCAAGTGGGCGTATGATCTCATGAAACTATTTTTTTTTGATGATGAGTAATACATTCTAGTTGTGTGTGCGAAAGTAGTTAAGACCGTCCTGATCATTAAAATTTTTACGTAATTACAATATTCTCGCTCGCGAAAGTTGGAGTAATCAGGGCTGCCACTAAAATAAATGATAATATCTTTAAGCCCACATTAAATGAAAAAGAAACGATAAAAAGGATGTGTGAAGAAGTGTTTATCTGAGGGTATCCGACTGAAAGCCACAGTATCCAGATTAATAAATATAAAATCGTGAGAATCAGGAATGATCTTTTGGTTCTCCAGAATTTAAAAACAGATACAATTAAAGCAATTGAGCTGAAATTTATAACTTCTGTGATCACGGATTGGTTTCCAACGTGTATTCCCGAGCCAATGTTTTGCCAGATTATCTCAAACAAAGAAGTAGCCACAAAAGGCATTGATAGTGAATAGAGAACTGTTCTTACATAATCTAGCCTGTACCTTTTCAAAAAAATGTATAAGGCATAAAAAAATAATAACAGTGCCGAAGCCCATGTGTATGGAAAAATGACGTTCGCCTTCTGTTGAAAAATCCCAACTTCAAAAATAAACCTCAAATAAGGATAGTAAAGGACTACATTAACCACAATCCATTGAATCAAAAAAGGTACGAATAGCCAATCCCGATAATCGCTGCTCAAAGCAAAAATTTTACTAACCTTAACCAATTAATGCCAATTTGATAGACCGTCCAATAAAATAAATCTTTCACAAAATAGCAGAAGGTGGGGTCAACCATTTATAAAATTTCAAGTTAACTCGCAGTGAGATAGCGCATTTAGATTTGCTTATACTTTCTTCAAATCTTCTCGTCGCATAAAGGTACCAATCTCTGTCTGGAGATGTTAAAGACTGTTGTTTGACATTGCCTGATGTTTAATAGAGATAAACTTTGACTCATATCTGTAAGATTCTATTTTTACCCATGGGACCTTGTTTTGTTGTTAAATCTAATAATTCCCAAATATTATGAAAACCTGATGGATGGGTCTGCCCGGATTTGGACNNAAGCTGGTAGGATACCAAACTACCCCACAGACCCTTTTGAAGGCTATTTTTCAGTGTGATATAATATTTTCAGAATTAAATGAGTGTGAAATGGAAAAAGAATAAGAGCTTAAATTTAATCCATGAGCAGGATGACTTTAAATTTCGAGGACTATCTTCTTGTCATGTGGGAGTATCAGGAATCATTTGGTAAAGTAAGTGAAACTGATATTTCTAAAAGACTTAAGATAAGACCTCCAACTGTTAATGAATATGTTCATAAATTGCAGCAAATGGGTCTTGTGCAGATAAAGACAAGGGAAGTTTCATTCACTAACTCCGGGAAGCGTTTCACAATACCGATAGTCAGGGCTCACAGGATAGCTGAGGTCTTCGCTCAAAAAGTATTAGAGGTACCATGGGAGGAAGTCCACAAGGCTGTTATGGATCTTGAACACCTATTTTCCGGGAATTATGGAGAAAATCTCTATAAGCATCTCGGATACCCAAGCACCTGTCCACATGGAAATCCCATATCAGTTGCTGAAAAAGATTCGTCCGCAAGTGTTATGATATCGCCAGAAGGAACATATAAAATAAAGAGGATAATTTTTGAAGACTATTCTTTATTAACAAAACTTGCAAATGTTTCTATACTTCCTGATACAACCGTCAAGATCTACAAGGATGGAAGAACCGAGCTTGAGGGGCCTGGAGGAAGTATTTACCTCGATGACAGCGAAACCCAGATGGTTCACCTCAAGAAGACCAGCTGATTCATTTATCCCCATATACCTGGAATCCAATGTAATTATGATAACTACAAAGGATTAAATTAGGCTTGCCGAATTTTGTCTAAATGGATTTCTATGACGTGATCATCTTTTCGGCGATTATGGGCCTCTCAATATACGGCTCCTATCCAGTTGTTCTCAAAAAGGATCTGAAAGAGATTCTTAGTAAAGCGCTGATTGCCGTTGCCGTGGGTATCATGATATTTCTCCTGGCTGATGTGTTCTCTGATGCATCTCAGATACTTTACAATGGTTCACTGTATGGATACGGTTCCTCCCCGGTTCCAGATGCAATATTCTCATTATCACTCATAACGGGGTTTTTCATGCTGTATATCGTGGAAAATAGATCAAAGTCTGGTCTTACAAAACATAGATTATCTTTCCTCATAGCTTTAGGCATTGGACTGCAGAACCTTACTGAGGGACTGGTCTTTGGATCACTTTCTGCCGAGATCGGGCTGGCTGGAATTGCTCTTGTAGTTCTCATAGGCTTTATTATTCAGAACGTGACAGAAGGTTTCCCCATTGGTTCTCCATTCATTGGAAATACCGAAGGGAAGGGATTTTTTGTTCTGGCGATGTTTTTGGTCGGCGGAATTCCAACAATTCTTGGTGGGGCAATTGGCTTCTTTTATAATTCCAGGACATTCGACCTTGTTTTTGATGGTCTCGCAATTGGTGCAATCTTTTACATAATTTTCCCAATGCTCAAGGGTCTTCTATCGAGTATGACATTTAATTCCAAACGTGTTATTTATGCAGGTCTATTCATCGGTTTTATGGTTGGGTTCTTAGTAAATCTGATATGAAACTTTTTTTGCAAGGTTTATGGTTTTCCAATATAAATTTCCGTATCATACAGAAGCTCGACCCTGTTATCTCTGCTGTATTTTTTAAAAATATCCTGCATCCTCTCCACAACTTCAGGGAAGAGCGGGTCTTCCCTTTTTAAGGAATAGGACGCAGTCATGTATCTGCCAAGTAAACCATTAAAATCAAGTACCTGACTGAATTTAATTGACCTATATACGAAATCTGCTGAAAAAAAGCTCCTGATTGTTTTTTCGTCTAATCCGAGGCTTCCGGATCCATGGTATCCATTGCTATATTGAATGCATATATCTTCGAAACCTGCATTCAGGAGTGATCCCCCAGGTTTTCGTGTATTCCATATCAATACCACATGACCACCCGGCTGCATTACTCTTTTAAACTCTATTTTTGCAAGCGATTGGTTGAACCAGTGAAATGATTGCCCTGCAGCGACAAGGTTGACGCTTTTTTCATCAAGACCCGTTTTCTCTGCAGAACCTTTCATAGATATGAATTTCCTGTCATTCCGGAATTTTCTCTCTGCCTCAGAACGCATTTTGTCGTTCGGTTCAACCCCGTAAACAATGTTTCCATTATCTAAAAATAAACTCGAAAGTTTCCCGGTTCCTGATCCTATGTCAGCAACTATGTCTTTCACACTGAATGATATCTCTGCTGACAGTATGTCAAGGATAGCCTTAGGATAACCAGGTCTGTATTTATCATAGATTGGCGAGACTCCCGTGAATTTTTCCGTGTTTGGATTATCCATGATTCAGCTCTATCCAGGATTGGAATCTATCTGGACTATGTGCCAAGTTCTCTGCCGGATCTTTGCTGTTCCTCGGATCTCTGGTCATAAGGATACGTTATATCCATTTCACTTGCTTTGTTAATGGATTCAACCTGCTTTTCTGTTAATCTCCAACCCGATGCCCCGAGATTCTCTTCGAGCTGTGAAAGGTTTCTGGCACCAATTATAGGAGCCGTAACAGCAGGGTTCATCAGTAACCAGTTCAGTGAAACCTGAGCCATCGTCTTTCCTGTTTCTTTGGATACCTTCTCGAGTGCAGATATAATCTTCTTTGCCCTGTCTGTTTCAAACCTTTTGTAATAGTCCCTGGATGAAGCATCCCCTATTCTGGTTCCCTTTGCAGCACTTGAAACGCCATCTGTATACTTCCCTGAGAGGAAGCCTCCTGCAAGTGGGCTCCATGGAAGTATCGCAATATTTTCATCCCTTGCCATTGGCAGGATCTCATATTCGGTTGCCCTCACAAAAATGCTGTATTGCGGCTGAAGGCTGACGGGTTCATTCCATCCCATTCTCCTGCAAAGCTGGAGTGCTTTCTCAAACTGCCATGCTCTGTAGTTGCTCACTCCAACATATCGTATCTTCCCTTCCTCTACCAGGTTATTCAATGTTGAATATGTCTCCTCAAGTGGTGTAAGTGGATCCCATGCGTGTACCTGGAGAAGATCGATGTAATCTGTCTTAAGGCGCTTCAGACTTGAATTGACTGCGTTTATAAGGTGTTTCCTGGAAAGACCGACCCCGTTTGGATGATCCGCTGTCTTGAACCTTGCCTTTGTTGCAAGTACAATGCTTTCACGATCATGGTGAGAGAGCCAGTTTCCTATTATCTCCTCGGATTTACCTCCGGAATACACATTTGCAGTGTCAATGAAATTACCGCCGGATTCAGTGAATTTATCCAGTATCCTGTGACTTTCCTGCTCATCAGCCTGCCATCCGAAAGTCATTGTGCCAAGGCAGAGATCACTTACCAGAGTGCCGGTTTTCCCGAGTTTTTTCAGATTCATATCTTCGTATTTCCATAAAGAATATACAATTTTCCAAACACTGGTTCTGGTCACTCAGTCTCTTTCTACTCGCACGATACGTGAAAACAATCTTAACCCTTCTAACACTTAACATATCATGATCGAGATAGATGGATCCTCGCTTTCAGTTAAACAAATAGCTTCTGTTTCAGTAGGAACTGATAAGGTAGAACTGAGTAAAAACGCCCGCCTGAATGTCCAGAAGTCAAGAAAGAATCTTGAGAAGCACATAGCGGCTGGAAAGACAATATATGGAATAAATACAGGGTTTGGCGCATTGATGAACGTGAAAATAGAGAAGAAGGATCTTCTTAAATTGCAGGAGAACCTTATTCGCAGTCATTCAGCAGGCGTTGGAGATCCGCTGGATGAACGTTATGTCAGGGCGATGATGATCGTCAGGGCCAACAGTCTTTCAAAAGGTTATTCCGGTGTTACTGAGGAACTAATCGATACTCTTCTGGCGGCGGTGAATAGCCATGTCACTCCGATGGTCCCCAGATATGGATCCGTGGGAGCATCCGGTGATCTTGCTCCGCTTGCGCATGTGGCACTTTGCCTTATGGGTGAATCTGAGGTCTATTTCGAAGGCAGGAAGATGAAATCAATTGATGCATTGAATCTTGCGGGTATAAAGAAGCATACTTTCCTGGAGAAAGAGGGGGTTGCCTTCATCAATGGAACATCGGCAATCAGTGGTATCCTTGCGGTTGCAATTCATGACGCGAGAAAAATTATGGCACAATCCATCGCAGCAGCATNNCACTTAAAGGAACAACCAAGGCATTCACTGAGTGGGTTGTTGAAACACGAAATCATAAAGGTCAGGCGAAAGTCTCTTCCATGATGAGAACTTTACTTTCTGGATACGCGGACAACACAGACAGGGTCCAAGACGCATATTCGATAAGATGCATCCCTCAGGTCCACGGGGCTGTCCTTGATACATTGGATTACTGCAGTTCCATTCTGGAACGAGAGGTCAATTCTGTAACAGACAATCCTATCCTCAATGAGGAAGAGGTGATTTCAGCCGGAAATTTCCATGGGGAACCTGTAGCACTGGCATCCGATTTTCTGTCAATAGCACTGACTGATCTTGGAAACATAGCAGAGAGGAGGATCTTCCGGCTTACCGACAGCAGTCTCAGCGGTCTTCCTCCATTCCTGACAGAGAAAAGTGGGCTCAATTCTGGTATGATGATTCCGCAATACACGGCAGCTTCCCTCTGTAACATGAATAAGGTGCTTGCGCATCCGGCGTCGTCGGATACTATACCCACCTCTGCAAATCAGGAGGATCATGTAAGCATGGGAATGAACAGCGCATTGAAGCTTTCAGAGATCATTAAAAACCTTGAATCCATTGTATCAATTGAGTTTCTTGCAGCTGCACAGGCGGCCGATCTTTCAGGAGTTGAATTATCAGCATCGGGTAAGAGAATATTGCATGTTATCAGGAAAAACGTTAAGCATTTAGATGATGACAGGGAACAGCGTTCTGACATCGTAAAGATGCTGGAATTAATGAGATCAGAGGAATTTAATTCGTTGCTCCCTGAACTATGAAATTTTTGCATAATAGATAACAAAGCAAGAATTACTTCTGATCTCTAAAAAAGGCAATTGTTTTAGATATTCGACCTGCTCTCAATTTAAAACGGATATATTTTGTGAAATGATATATCATGTCGAGTCTCTCTCGCAGGATTGGCTGGAAATCGCCACTATTTTTTAAAAGAAACTATCCAGTTTCGTCCGGATCAAAGTGCATCAAATATTTATACGCAATGAAATTGCACCTCAATGACCAAAGAAGAAGGCAGTGTAGCAATAAAAAAAGGGCAGTTGTTTTCTGATCTCGTTAAGAACGATCGCGACTGCATAGCAGCAAAATTCCAAGGTGTTCTTTATGATCTTTCATCTGAATCTCCAGGTAACGGGCTTTTTGAAAAGATATCTATACATTCAAAAGATGGCATGAAGATCTTAAGGCACTCTGCCGCACATCTGACTGCACAGGCGGTAATGCACCTGTATCCAAAAGCTCTCCTCAACGCCGGTCCACCAACCGAAGACGGTTTTTATTATGATATCATGATGGACCCTATTTCTTCCGACGATCTTGTAAAAATAGAAGAGGAGATGAAAAAAATAGCCTCTGAGGATCTAAAGATCGAGAGGATAATTTTTTCAAAGGATGAACTTTTGAATAAATTTGCATACAATAAATTCAAGATTGACAAGATAAGAGATAATGTTCCGGATCATGGAAGTTCTTCCGTTTACAGGCAGGGCGATTTCATTGATTTCTGCACCGGACCGCATGTTCCGTCTACCGGCTACCTGAAACATGTCAAGCTTTTGTCGCTTGCTTCAACAAATTACAAGGGCGATGAATCACTTGAGAAGATGGTAAGGATTTATGGAACCGTTCAGCCGACAGAGAAGGATCTCAGATCATACCTGGCGATGAGGGAGGAAGCACTGAAGAGGGATCATAGAAAAGTGGGGCAGGAGCTTGATCTATTTGTTTTCAATTCCGAGCGTGCACCAGGCTTCCCGCTCTATACACCGAATGGTACCGTAATACGAAACGAGCTCATTGCATACATGAAGGAGCTTAATACAAGAAATGGATGGCAGGAGGTCACAACACCGCATATTTTCAGGGATACAATGTGGAAACAGTCAGGACATTATGCAAAGTACAAGGAGAACATGTATACATTCTCGCTCGCTGACGGCACCGGATATGCAGTGAAGCCAATGAACTGCCCAGGGCATATCACGATATTCGAGCGAGAACCCCATAGCTATAGAGATCTTCCGGTCAAGTATTCTGAACCTGGACAGGTATACAGGTATGAAAAATCCGGCGAGGTTGGAGGATTAACAAGACCGAGAACATTCACAATCGACGACGGCCATGGTTTCATGATGCCGGAGCAGCTTGTAGATGAAATCGGCTCAATAATACGGATGACAATCGAAACTTTCAGGCTCCTTGGAGAGAGCAGGCTTGAGTTTGAGCTGAGTGTGATGGATGAGGATCATCTCGAGAATTACCTTATAAGTTACGAATGCAAAAAGTGCGGTTCCAAGTTCGAGGCGAGGAAGGTAGTTTCATCCAACAGCTTACAATGTCCAACCTGTGGCTCGCCGGATGTTGAACCGGATCTGAGCAAATGGAGACAGGCGACCGAGAGTCTCAGAACAGCACTCGCTAAAGCAGGAATAAAGTATGAGGAGCTCAAGGGTGAGGCTGCTTTTTATGGACCAAAGATCGATGTTCATGCAAGCGATGCGATAGGAAGGATGTGGCAGTGCTCGACCATTCAAGTTGATTTCATGCTTCCGGTAAATTTCAACCTTGAATATGTCAATAGAGAGGGCAAAAAGGAGAATGTCGTAATGATCCACAGGGCAGTCTTCGGAAGTTACGAAAGATTCATCGCCATCCTGCTAGAGAATTTTGCCGGCAAGCTTCCCACATGGATTGCGCCAGTGCAGGTATTTATAGCGCCCGTTTCTGAAAAATACAACGATTACGCCAGATCCATTAATGATCACCTTTTAAAGGAGGGATTGCGTTCTGTCGTGAATGCGGATTCAGAAACGCTCAATAAAAAATTAAAGATGATCAGGGAGAAAAGGCCTTCCTATATCCTGGTAATAGGCGAGAGGGAAGCTGATACATCTTCACTCACTGTGAGGAATCGTAAGGATAAGCAGCAGACTGTACCAATGGATGTTTTTGTTGATAAGATAAAAAAGGAGATATCTGACAGGTCGATAGAGCAGTATCTATAATTATGATGATGGGGCTGCGACCTGGGCAGTGACTTTCTTAATCTCCTCTGTAAGCTTTGGGATTGCCTTGTACAGATCTGCATTTATGAAGTAGTCTGAATATTTCACGATAGGAGCCTCAGGATCTGTATTTATAGATATTATTGTCTCACTTGCCTTCATGCCGACAATATGCTGTATCTTTCCAGAAATACCTGCTGCAATGTAGAGATGCGGTCTCACAGTCTGCCCGGTCTGACCAACCTGATGCTCATATGGAATCCACCCAAGATCGACGACAGGCCTCGATGCGCCAACCTCTCCTCCCAGAGCTTCCGCCAGTTCCTGGACTATCTTGAAACCAGCAGGCTTGCCCAGGCCCAGGCCGCCAGATACAATAATCTTTGAACTGGTCAGATCAAGACGGTCTTTCTTCTTGAATTCAAGTGTTTTGTGATCCTGCGCCAGCTTCGCCATCTTTACCTTTTTGATCCTGACGTCGCAATCGGGCTTTTCGACCTGCTGGGGCAGTTTGTAACTGCCAGGCCTTGACGTTATCATCTGTGGCCTGTGCTTTTTGCAGAGAATCTGATCGATTGTCTTATCCCCAAATGATGGTCTCCATGCAATAAGGAGCCTGTTCTGAACATCAGCATCCAGTTCAATACAGTCTGCAGCAACGCCTGTCTTGCACCTTATGGCAATCCTTGAAACAAGATCCCTTCCCTCCCTGCTTCCTGAGATCAGGAAAATACTTGGTTTGTGCTCGAACACGAATGATGATATGAATTCAGTATAGGCAACACTGGAGAATCCAGAATAATCAGTTACGTCCGCTCCAAGAAAGATCTGGCAGCCGTATGATGCAGCCTCGTCGGCAATTTTTTTCAACCCCTTGCCGACCGCCACCCCAACTACCTTGTCTCCAAGTTTTTCAGCGAGCTCACGACCCTTTCCGAGCATCTCAAGTGATCCTTTTGTGATGTGTTCATTCCTGATTTCAAGATAGACGAAAACATCATGATAATCATTCGGGTTTTCTGGAGGCACGCAGTTTATCAGTTCCACCAAAATCAGTCGCCTCCTGTTGAAATAACTCCGTTTTTCACAAGTTCATTTACAAGATCAGGTATCTCTTCGAGCTTGATAATCTTGGACGCTCTTTTCCGCTCTTCCGGGATCTTCAAAGCTCCAACAAGTGTTGGCGATCCTTTGAGGCCCACCCAGTCAGGTGGAAGTGAAAGTGTGTCATGATCCCATTTTTCAATTCCCTTTCTTATGGCGTCCACTTTTTTTCTCAGAGAGGAGTGACGCGGTATGTTTGCGTTTATCATAACAGTGACAAGAAGGGGTGGTCTGGCACTAACGACCTCTATTCCATCCTCAAGCTCCCTCTCACCAATGAGCATTTCACCCTCAATTTTTGTGTTTATCGTATATGTGACCTGATCTATGCCAAGGAATTCGGCTACCCCTGGGCCGACGTGACCGGTACCTGAATCGGTGGTACTTTCGCCTGCAAATATAAGATCGAATTCACCCAGCTTCTTGATGGCAGCTGCAAGTGTCAATGAAGTTGCATATGTATCAGCAGCTGCAAATACCCTGTCAGTTATCAATATACCCCTGTCGGCTCCTCTGCCCATGCATTCTATTATTGCATTTTCGGCCTGTGGGGGACCCATTGATATAATTGTTATCTCTCCTCCAACAGCCTCCTTGATCCGCAGTGCTGCCTCGAGTGCATTCTCATCAGAAGGGTTTATGATACCTCTTGCCTGTGATCTGTTCAGCGTGAATTTAACCGGGTCAATGAAGATTTCCTCCGCATCCGGCACCTGCTTTATCATAACAACTATCTTCATTTCAATCACCTCATCCGAATTTGTATTTCACTCCATGGCCACCTTTTGGATTTGACCAGGAGACGGACCCATGTGAACATGCAACTATACATGTTCCACACTCCACACAATCTTCATATTTGAAATTCAATTTGCCCTCTATCAGAGTATAGCATTTCGCCGGGCAGGCAAACGTGCAGAAATGATCCGGACAGGTTTCACATATGTTCGGATTTACCGTAATGTGCTCATAACTCTTGTCTGTCTTGTAGTTCAATAAAGCCAGTTTTTCTTCTATTTCCATTTTACAACCTCCTTAATGCCCTGTATGCTTCAATTATTAAATCTGATTTTGAATATTTAGATTCCCTGATTGAATCCATCAAGATGCTGGAAAGATGCTCCTTTGGCTGTCCTGTCTCATTGAACATCCTGAATAATACATTTTCAGCTATTCCAGGGACAGCTTTGTGCATTAAATTACTCCAGGTAACATTCTCTATCCCTCTGAATGTATTCATATCCTTCAAAACATAATTGGCAGAAAGGTTCGTGTCGTATGATGACAGGAAATCTGATGAATAGTTGTTCTTTGCCTTTGCTGCGATAGCAGTCTCGGCAGCTGCAATGCCGGATGAAATTGCATAGTTCATCCCCTGAATAACGAGGCCGTTGCTGAAGGTAAGCCCTGCCGAGTCTCCGGCAATCATATAACCGTTTCCACTCAATTTGGGAACTGAATTTATTCCACCCTCGCATACAAGGTGAGCACTGTATTCCTCCACTTTGCCGCCTTCTATGTATGGCTGTATGAACGGATGAGAAGCAAACTGTTCCATTATGTTGAAAGAATATGTGCTGTTGTTTTCTCTCAGTCCTGACATGTTGACAACAATACCAAGCGAGATTGTGTCCTTGTTTGTGTACATAAAAGCACCTGCCTTTACGGTCCCCTGAAGAAACCCGAGAACGTATTCGCCTGCAAAGCCCTGATTCCCGCGAAGGTTGAACCTTTCGTTAATGGTTGATTCCGGCAGCCTTATTACCTGCTTTATACCGATAGCAATGTCCTGATCGTCGATTGGTTTCCTCACACCTGAATCTATGGCGACCCTTGGATTAGCACCTTCCGCAAGGATTACGACATCCGATGTGATAGTGTCACCATCTTGCTGAACACCTATTACCCTGTCACCATCAAAGGCAAGCTTGTCAACTGTTACACCGGTAACCAGGGTGGCGCCGGAACTTTTTGCTTTGTTTGCAAGAAACTGATCGAGTTTCGCTCTAAGCACGGAATAACCTGTCTTTGATGCCTCCAGTTTCTTTGACCTGAAATCTATCGATATCATTGAATCCGTGGTAAGGAAGCCTGTACCTTTTGCGGTTATGTATCTTTCAAGGGGTGCATTCTTTTCCCAGTCCGGAACAATTGCAGAAAGATCCTTGCCCCACAGGATTCCGCCTGAGACATTCTTGCTTCCAGGCGGATCAGACCTCTCGACAAGTAAAACATTAAGTCCTGAAGAAGCCCTTTTAATGGCAGATGATGAACCGGCTGGACCGCCTCCAACAACTATGGCATCAAATTCACTCATTGCTGGATAATTACATGAACGTTAAAAAAGATTCGAACTGCAACCGGATATTTCTTTATTCATAGAAAGAGGAATTATTTCTAAGGTGGCCGATTGGTTTCTTGCATGCTGGCGGCCNNCGATATTGCCTTATCTATCAGCCAGTTTGCCCCATATCATTAAGCATATGGCATCATTTATTAACTCAGTGAAAATACCGGAATCTCTAGAATCATAAAGATTGGAGGATAGAAGTAATGGCAAATGCAATGGCACTGATAGCTGATCCAAAAACTGGAAAGACATATAAAAAAGAAGTCACCCCTGAAAACTTAGGATCGCTTTCTGGAAGAAAGATTGGAGAGGAACTGGATGGCGTTTTCTTCAACCTGCCGGGATACAGGCTTAAGCTCACAGGTGGAACCTCAATAGACGGTTTTGCTATGCGATCAGACCTGCAACTCGCAGGAAAGAAGAAAATATTGAAGACTTATACCTCTGGTAAATTTGGAAAAGAGGGTAAGAGGAAAAGAGTAACTGTAAGGGGAGCTATCGTTGGTACAGATATAGCTCAGCTTAACCTGAAAATAATTCAGTACGGGCCAAATCCCGTTGAGGAAGAAAAGGCTCAAGGACAGTGAAATGGGTTCACAGCCAAGCGTGAATATTGGAATGGTCGGTCACGTCGACCATGGAAAGAGTACCCTTACGAATGCGCTCACTGGTATCAAGACTGATACCCACAGCGAGGAGATCAAGCGAGGAATTTCAATAAAGCTTGGCTATGCTGACACTGAAATATATAAGTGCGTGGATGACAGCGGGAATGTTTTTTATTCAAGAAAGAATGAAAACAGTAATTGCAAGGAATCAAGATCAATATCAATAGTCGATGCGCCGGGACATGAAACACTGATGGCTACGATGCTCGCCGGTTCTTCCATAATGAATGGAGCTCTTCTGGTGATTGCCGCAAATGAGAAGTGCCCGCAGCCGC
>DAQB01000065.1:0-981 GCA_002502705.1 Thermoplasmatales archaeon UBA582
GGGAAGGAGGGAAAGATCATCCTTGGAATATGAGAAAGCCTTCTCCACGTACTGCCTGCTGTAATAGAGCGGAATGAGTTTCTCTCTTTCTATGTGCGACGAACTCATGAGTACCATGAAGCCTTTTCTCTTCACAGTGAAGGCATCATAATCCTTTGGATACTTTAGCAGGTATCTCCTGAGTTCCCTCCCCCTTCTCTCAGGATCAAGGATTGTATGAACATGTACGGAATGTCCAGAGAATTTTTCCATTGTGGATTGTATGAAGAGTATCCTGTTTCCATATATCACGGCTTTATCAGGATCCTCGATGTATGATGATCTCTCAATTGCATCCCTGTATATGGATCTGTTGGCAGGAACCCGGATCAGAAAGTCATGTTTCCTGTCGCACATGGATCCTATATTATTTTCAGAGAAGAAGCCGGCATCCATTATGGTGAGTGAGGATCTTATACCGAGGTTCTCCATCTCTGATCTTGTTGTCTCCAGCACGGAGACATCAAGAATGCTTCCAGGCAGGTAACGGAAATAGAGAGGTCTGTTCCTTTCACGATCCATGACAAGGAGGAGCTTGATCTCCTCCTCCATGGTCTCTGATGAGTGACCACAATGCGTTATATCGAGATCAGCCTGGTTGGGTAAAGCTGTGGTATCAATGGATATGCCACTCTCAGGCGGCTTCAAATATTTGGCATAGAAAGACCTGATAAGGGATTCATCACCGAACCCCTTCAGGAAATCTGATATCCTCTGTGATCTCATATCAGAAGGTGCAAGATATCTCACAATGTTACCATCGTACCATGCATGTGCTCTCCTCATCGATCCCTTTCCGAGGATCTTATACAGGACAAGAGATAGTGCATTGTTTTCTTTCAGAAAAGAATATATTTCATTCAGATTCTCCTGCATGTATCTTATGACAAAGAAGGAATCCCCGAAATCAAGTATAAGTTTCTCCCTGGACGGTTTCCTGCC
>DAQB01000065.1:1037-7690 GCA_002502705.1 Thermoplasmatales archaeon UBA582
ATAATGTGTAATTACACATTATATAATAAGCATTTCTATTCAGAGACACAAAGGAAAACATTCATTGATAGTGCCTAATGATTTGGGAGATTAGGAATTTATATATAGTTAAATATAACTCCACGTATGCTGTCAAACAGGCAGAAGAAAATCATTGCAGTTGTAGTGGTTGGCGTATTTTTAATAACATTTGGTTCTTTTTTAATATCAAACGGTACAACAGGTTATGATGGTTCAGTGGCGAACGTTTATCACCAAAACGAATATTCATCTCAGAGCCATGTTGCAAATAATCTCATCCAGAAGAACAATGCCGTGGTTCAGAAACCTTTATCACTTGGAAACATTCTGCAGAAACCTGTTGCGGCTACAAATGAGAGAAAACCAGATACTGTTTCAAAAAACTTTATTTCAAGCGCAGAATATAATATAACAATACATGAAACAGGTTTAAACCTATCGTTCGCAAGTTGGCAGACTCAATTAGACGAAATATATGGGGCGCCTCCATCTTGTTTCACATTTTTAGAATATACCTCCACGGAGTCGACTATAAATATACGTGATGTCAGTCTTTGCTCACTATTTAATTATGAACTTGTTTTCGCTGTTGGTTATAATGGGACTGATTCCAATTATTTGCCTCTCCATAATTTAAACATTAAGTTCTCCCCGACCTCCGGTGAATATAATTTCTCATATACAGTAAACTTTCCCGCACTGTATCTTGAATCATTCACTTTCACAGACGCATCAAGCTCAGGCACGTATGTTTCTGGAACAATATCCTTTAACAATACGAGCACTCAAATTGCATTTTCCGAATATGAAGCCAATTACTTCCTGGTTCTACCCGCTGGCCATTACGATCTGGTTTTTATTTACAACTTCTCAAAGGCAAATATCACAATCACCGTGTCAGGTAAAGCATCCTACAGTGTAACATTCCCTCTTGACACTGTTAAAATGGCAATTTCTTCAAAATATTCACTTTATGGAGATGAAGTATTGCTTGAAGCAACAACATTGAACTTATCATTTTCAAGCGTGATTTCCCTGGCCATGCAGCCTTACGGTAACAACACTTTTGTGGTTCATGCTGGAAACGGCTCATTTACCTTTTTATTAGTTTTTCCTTTAAAATACTCACAACATGAATACTGCTCGACAGACACCCTGAAATATGCCTTGGCTCAGGGTGTCACATTATCTGGGGAGCCTTTAAATTTAACTGCCACTTCCCCAGCATTAACCACACATCTTGTCACGTTTACCGGAGTTTCAGGAACATTTGGTATCATATTGAGATATCATCAACCTTATGCCTGTGGAATGACCGACGGCCTTTATTACAATTCGACAACCGGTACGGTAAGTGAGAATATCACAACTCTTGCCTCTCCAGTTCTAATCGATGCAATCTTTCAGAACTTCTCTTTATTTTACACATATCAGGAATCATACTATTCTAACTCTGTTTCCGGAGCTAATATTACCATAGCACTTCACAGGGTCTCTGTTACTGCAAATGACACAGTTGCTGGATCAGTAACGTGTTTTGCTTTCAGCAATCAGATCCCAGCAAACCCCGGAACATCTTTATTTGGCAGTGATCTTGAATCATTTTTCAGCATAGGCGCTGATAATGCCACTTTTTATCTACCATCGTCCGGTTTCCAAATTCAGGTTAAAAACGAATATTCAAACTTGAACGGGTGCCTTGCACAGACTTTTACTGATAACATAACATCATCCACACAAACGGTAAATGTTGATTTCCTTGAGCCGCATAATATTTCACTCTCACTGGTGCTTAAAAGCGTTCCAGCAGAATTCAGTCATTCAACTACTATTTACGGTAGTGTCAATGGCATAAAATTCACATCGACATCTGATACAAACTATTTCATTTCACCTTATGCGAACGTTTCAGTTGACATGAGTTTAGAGAGCTTGGAAAACCAATTAGATTTATCATATTCCTCCAGCTTTTATACTGATATATCAACAAATTCTCTTGTCTTAACAATCCCACCTATATATTTACACACTATAGAGATAACAAATCCAGTACTTGATCTGAAAGGTAATTATACATTCGAACTCGTGACAAGCAAAGTCAAGGTATCTTCTCTAAATTTTCTTAACCCTTACACACATTTAACCTACAATATTTCTGCCAGTGTTATGACCATCAATAGTGGGTCTGGCAGGAACCTGAATATAACATTTATTGCGCCGAATGGGTCGTTCTATGCCTTTGCTGCGCTGGTTCAATACGCAAGTCCTTCACTAATTTCCGGCCTTTCCTCGTTATCATACTCATTTTTCTATATCGGTACTGTTGACCTGAGTTCCAGTACCATCTTATCCGATAAAATATCCATCCCAGAAATGACATTAGCTACTGTTGAAATTAATATGAATGGCTTACCATTTCCCTATTCATTCAGCACTTTCAGTTCATCATCCGGCAATTATTCTGGTTTTGTGTTTGCCGCTTCAATCTATTCCAGTGAATCTCTCTTTACCAGCGGTTTTGTCTTTCCGGTGAATAATGCTAGCTTCCAGGTACTTTTACCTGTATCGGCCAGCGTCCATGTTACGATGTATAGCGATACACCGTTCGTCCTTTTTGATCCTGAATATCAGTCATGTTCTGTTTCAAATCATACAGATTACCACACAGGGCTTGTCATGCAGAAAGGGTATGTAGTTGTAAATAAATACGATATAAATTTCATTGAATCAGGCCTCCCTTCTGGCACATCCTGGGCTGTTACTTTCAACGGAACAACCAATGAATCAGATACAAACACGATCACCTTTACATCTACCAATGGTTCATATCAGTTCACTGTTTCTTCAATTTCAGGATATACTGTAACACCTGCTTCAGGCACCACTGTGGTCAATGGGTCATCAGTCACTGAGGAAATTACATTTGCAGTAAAGCCCGCTATTACAAAGTATCAGGTCGCCTTCATTGAAACGGGTTTACCATCCGGTACTTCATGGTCCGTCACTGTAGACGGCATGACAAACAGCTCTACAAGCAATACAATAGGCTTCTTGCTGCCTGACGGCAATTATTCGTTCACCACATCAAACAATGCAGGTTATTCGGCCTCAGGTCCAACTACAGTGAAAGTTGATGGCTCCAATGTAACAGTAAATCTATCATTTTCTAAAACATCAGTCACAACTCCGCCACCCCCTCACGTTTCAGTTTCAATTTCACCTATCATAATCTACGCAATTGTTGCAATTGCTGTTGTAGGCGTCATTGGTTTCGTATTCCGGGCTATGAGAAAAAGATAATTAAAAAACTGTAAAACAAATTTCATTCTATTTTTTTATCCTTTCACCGAGATGGAAAAATTTACCATGATGGAAAACAAGCGGTTTCCTTTCATCATCATAGTATCCTTCCAGTACCTTACCGACAAATGCTGCATGATCGCCCATCTCGAATTCATCAATTACCCTGCATTCATAATTTGAAATTGATCCTTCTAACAGCGGGGCATTAATATATTTCGATGGAAAAGTCTTAAACTTTCCGATGCCAAATTTATCGGTATCCTTGAGAGAATAATTTCCGGCAATATGCGCAAGGTCTCCCTGCATATCCGAGCAATAACTCAGGCCAAATTCTCCTGAATCCTTGATTAATTTATATGTCTCCCGTTCATAACCAACTAGCAGGCCTATCAAGAAGGGGTCTATTGAAACCCTGATAGACCATTCTGCAGACATAACGTTTACCTTATTATCGCTGCTGGATGTAACCAGCGCAACTGTCGTAGTCGTATAGTTCTGGGAAGTTTCAAAATCAGTCTTCCTCACGCATCCTGATGGATCGGAATGACAAAACACTTACGCTCAACTGCTAAATTTATTAATAGGATATAATCATAGGAAATTATGACGCATGCAGTCAATTTAAAAGATCTCCCCAAAGGCGGACCATATTCCCATGCTGTTGTAAATAATGGAATCGTGTATCTATCAGGCCAGACCGGTAATATACCAGGAAAGCAGTTGACCTTCAGAGAACAGTTCATCAATGCAATGGAAAAAATCAGTAAGATACTGGAAGCATCTGGATCATCTTTAGATAAGGTTCTAAAGGTTTCAGTTTTCCTTTCCAAACCAGAATTCTTTCAGGAAATGAATGATCTTTTCGGAAAACATTTTGGAACAAATCCGCCAGTGCGAACCACAATTGTAACAAATTTTACCAGTCCTGAAGTGCTTGTAGAACTGGATGTGACTGCTACGCAATAATTACTATGTGATTGTAAATTCAATTAGACAGCTTCAAAATTCTATTTTATGAAATAATCAGCGTCCAGAATTATTTGAAATTACTTGAGTGGTCTTAACTTTGAGAAAAAATTAATATCTGCGTTTGGATATAAAGATTATAGAGATAGCTTAACATACTCAAGTTATATAGGTGTTTGAAGAAAGAGGTGTTAGATGCAAGCGCAGTTTGGAAAATTGAGTGACCCTGGATTTGCTTATGCATCGTATTTTCTAATTAAAAGTTACCAAAGTCAAAACCGATCATCCCCCAGTGGATTATATTTTAACAAGGCAATGTCGTTTGTAAACACTGAGATGAAAAAGAGAAAGGAGGATATTAAACTTCCACACTCTTGGTACAGATGGGGAGACGAGGTTGTTAGATACTATATGCCTGGTGAACTGACATGGACACACGAGGAGGCAGGTTATACTAAAGTAGGCTGGGAAGGTGGGCCACCACTAACCAATGATAGCACTAAAAGTGACGTCGAAGAACTTATAAGAGAGTTTCTACAAAAGTATTCAGTAAATAGCGGTAATTGGTATGAAGAATTATTAGCTGATCATTATGATGGAGCTCCTTTTGAATTTCAAAGAGCCTTTAAGAGTTCAAGGGACATTTTGTTCGACAGAACAAGGCCTGAAAAAGGCGAAAAAAACTATGCTAGTAATGAAATTTTGATAGATGTATATAAAAGTGCATTTTCTAGTTTCCCAAGCGAGAGGCTATTTCATCCGGTAAAGAGATTCATTCCTACTTTCCTGAGCCTGATTGCTTATCCCTTATCTGGCTCAAAGGAAGATTTATTGATAGCAAATGAAATTTCAGAAGAGTTCTGGTACTGGTTTTGTTATTTCCTGAGGTTACACCCTCTCGCCCATGAAAATATAGAAGAGACTACGATTAGCTACTGGAGATCACAACTTGAACCTGAAACTTCTCGTTTCTTTCGGAATTTTGATGACCACGTAAAACGCCTGTCTGAAAAGTTCCAAGAAATATCAAAAGATGAACTTTTAGTCGATCATGTCCAAGAGGAAACGAAAAGAGTACAAGAGTGGGAGGAATTAATGACGAATTTCGAGGAGATAACTGATGGTTTAGATGATTTTTTGTCAAGGAAAATTGGCCTAAATAAAAATTCGGATACATAAGAGGGTCTCTTTTGTTTCCCCCGCCAATTGTAATTGATACCTGTTCATTTAGGGACAAGGATTTTATCAAAAGATTATCCTCCTACCACAGTCGAAAAGTAATATCCACTATAACATATGCAGAAATGCAATTTTATCTTCTAAATGAGAAGGGAAAAACTAGCAATTACTTCGATAATATATTGCGAATTGGAGGAATAGAAATTGAAGATTATTCCAAGAGGCATGGGCTCACAACGGCTCAGTTTGGAATGGATATGGGAGATTTTTCTAAATTGTTTAGGGACTATGCCATCGCATCGCATGCCTATATATCACCTTGGATTGTCGTCACAAACAATAAGAAAGATTTTATATTCCTTAACGAAAGAGTAATGTCGCCATTCGAGTTCAGATCCACATACATGCAGTCAATATAATTTCTAAATTCTAATATTTATGAGGAATGAATTCGATGTTAATTCGTGAGTAATTGCATTTGCATCGGCACATTTCTCCATTTTGATGATTGCTCTATTTAATATTTTTACGGATATTTCACCCCTATCAGCATACAACACATGGATAATTTGAAAATATCACGCTGCATTATGGAAACAGATGTTCAGAGGCTTCTCACCTGTTGATCGAAAGCTTACGATAACTGTCGCTTTCATTGAATCCTTGAGGTTGATGGGTATATTTATGATTCTACCAGTCTTTACATTATATGGAGAAGAATTCACTAACTCTGGTTTACTGATTGGACTGGCATTTGGTTCATATGCGCTTACCATGGCAATATTCCAGATACCATTTGGAATATTAGCAGACAGGATTGGAAGAAAGAAAACAATCGTTATAGGGTTAATTTTTTTTGTAATAGGAAACCTGATTTGTGCTCATCCAGTGAACATCTACATTCTTATATTCGGTCGGCTGGTTTCCGGGTCAGGTGCAATATCATCCGTTGGGACATCATTGGTTCAGGCAAACGTTCCCCAGGAGAAGAGAAGCACCGCTATGGCAATCATTGGTATCCCGGTCGGTCTGTCATTCCTTCTGGGTATTCTTCTGGGGCCTCTTTTATCGGAATTCGCTGGCATTTCATCTATATTCTTGATAGCATCTATTTTGGGAATCATTGCTATCTTTTTCATATATAACATCGATGGAGAGAGGAAACCTGTTGAAAATTTCAGGAT
>DAQB01000001.1:0-9445 GCA_002502705.1 Thermoplasmatales archaeon UBA582
GGTGTACGTATTTGACCCGAAATCATCGTTAATTTGCTGGACAATATTATTATAAAATACTGCAATCAAGAACAAATGGATCCTTTCGGCATATTGATAACTTTCCTTTCTGTTGTTGTGGCTGGATTCTTTGCTGGGCTGCTTGGATCACTAACAGGCCTTGGTGGAGGAACTGTACTCGTCCCCGTTCTAACCCTGTTCCTTGGGATACCGATCATTTTCGCAACAGGAGCTTCCCTTATTTCAACAATAGCAACCTCTGCAGGTTCCGCTTCTGGCTATACGAAAAGCAAGATAGCAAACATCAGGGTTGCAATAGGACTTGAGGTTGCAACAACAACGGGTGCAATAGTCGGAAGCCTGACATTAATTTCTATAAACAAATTGGGTTATATATGGATTATTTATGTGATATTTGGCATAGTTTTGCTGGTATCGCTTTTACCTACAATCAACAGGGCTTCCAGTGAGTTGCCTAAGACTAAGAAACCGGACTGGACAACAAGATTTTTCAATCTTTATGGTACCTATTATGATCAGAGGCTGAAAAAGCAGGTCGATTATCACGGCATAAGATGGTGGCTGGGAGAAATTGTAATGTTTTTTGCAGGCTTTATATCAGGCCTGTTGGGTATAGGGAGCGGTGCTCTAAAGGTGCTTGGTATGGACTGGGCAATGAATCTGCCTATGAAAGTTACAACGACAAGCAGTAATTTTATGATCGGAATAACTGCTGCTACTGGGAGCTCTATCTACTGGTTCGCAGGCTACATCCAGCCATTTCTTGCTGCTGCAACTGCAATTGGCGTTCTGGTTGGTGCATTCCTTGGCTCTAAACTGCTCGTAAAAATCACAAATGTCAATATCAGGTGGATATTCTTCTGGGTGCTCGCGTTCCTTGGGGTTGACATGATATTCAGTGGCTTTTTGCGGAGAGGGCTTAAACCTGGCCAAGCGGTTAACTCATATCTCAACCTGATCGGATTTGTCGTATCAATTGTGGTTTCAATAATACTTCTTGGTCTTCTATATTACAAAATCAAGAGGGAGAGGAGGTCTAATGCCAAAACTAGAGCAGAGTGACATAACGAGCCTGATTCTCAAGGCAGGTGTATTAGCAAGCGTTTCGCTAACCATAGCCGGCGTGATTCTTCTTTTCATAAAGGGTGGTGGAGATGGGTACTCACTGAGTTATGTAGCCAACTATCATAACCCATCTGCTACAGTGGATTCAAAGATACTATTTCCTGGTGATTTTCTGAAAGGCCTGATTGGATTGGATGGTTTATTTTTCATATCTGTTGGCTTGTGGGTGCTGATTTTCACTCCTGTTACTGTGCTGTTTGATGCACTTATTACTTTCGCACATGAGAGAAACAAGTTGTACACTATCTTAGATGCAATCGTATTATTCAATCTGCTTATGGCAATTTTTGTAATTCCAAGATTTGTCTCTTAATACAGAAACAGGGCACATTCCAAACTAAAATATTTTATCCATATGTTGGCTACTGGATTTATGACAAGAGCGCGTTTTCAGACAAACCAGGGTGAATTCGTTTTAGATCTTTTCGACAAAGAGATGCCGGTGACAGCTGGAAATTTTATTAAGCTTGCCGAGAAAGGTTTCTATAACGGTGTCATTTTTCACCGTGTCATCAAAGATTTCATGATCCAGGGTGGCGATCCAACTGGAACAGGCACCGGTGGTCCCGGATATGTCATAAAAGATGAATTTACCAAGAATAACAGGAATGACAGAGGAACAATTTCCATGGCAAATGCCGGTCCAAATACTGGCGGTAGCCAGTTTTTCATAAACGTTGTAAACAATAATTACCTGGATAAAAAACATCCCGTATTCGGGAAGGTAAGCAGCGGAATGGAAATTGTTGATAAGATCGCCAATGCAAAGACAGACTCCCAGGACAGGCCCTTGAGCAGAGTCATCATCAACAAGATAGTCATTGAAAAATAGTGAATCGAATCAGTCAGGAAATTTATATCCAATTTATAATTCCCTGACGAGATGAAAGGTAAAAATTTAGTAATCACAGGTGGGGCAGGATTCATTGGAAGCAATCTGGTTGAGTTTCTTTCCAAAGACAATAAAGTAACTGTTCTGGATAATCTCCATACTGGATCAAGGAAAAACCTTGATAATGCTGGAAAAGGAGTTAATTTTATCACAGGAGACGCAAAGGATATAACTAAGATAAACGAGAAGGCTGATTACGTATTCCATCTTGGTTTCTATTCTGCCTCCCCGATGTACAGGGAAAACCCCCACAGAGTTGCTGATGTAATAGATGGAATGATCTCTGTTCTAGAATACGCCAGGAAGAATGACAGCGGCGTTGTCTTCTCGTCAACATCCTCGATATACAATGGCGTTAAGCCGCCTCACAAGGAGAATGTAATCCCCAATGTAACTGATTTCTACACTGAGGGGAGAATAGGTGCAGAAAGGGTATCCCAGCTATACAATAATCTGTATGGAATGAATATTTCAGCCATGAGGTTTTTTTCCGTTTACGGTTATCACGAGGACGCAAAGGGCGGTTATGCGAATCTCGCAACGCAATTCTTAAAAGATATAATATCTGACAGACAACCTGTCATATATGGTGACGGCAAACAGAGACGAGATTTTGTATTTGTTACCGATGTTGTTGACGCACTCATAAGAGCAACCAGTTCAAAAGGTTATGAAGTTTACAATGTGGGATCCGGGATCAATTATTCACTGAACGAACTGATTGAAAAGATAAACAAAATGCTGGGAAAATCAATAAAACCAAGCTATATCAAGATGCCAGTAAAAAACTATGTAATGGAGACCCTGGCAGATACAGAAAAGGCTCATGAGAAACTTGGTTTCAAGGCAACCGTCACACTTGATGAAGGCCTGGAAAAATTAATGAGATATTATGGTGTAAAATGAGCGGAAATTCAATGTTTATGGCCAGATCACCCCTGAGGATCACATTCGTCGGCGGCGGCACTGACATTGCAGACTTTTATCGAAACCATGGCCCTGGAATATGCGTATCTGCTGCCATCAACAAGTACATTTTCGTACTGGTCAATAAAAAATTTGATTCGCATATAAGGGTAAGCTATTCACAGACAGAAATAGTTGATTCCATTGACAAGATCCGGCATCCAACAGTGCGGGAAGCTCTTAAGCTCCTGAACATAGATGGTGGAATAGAGATAGTGAGCATTTCTGATATACCATCACAGGGAACAGGCCTGGGATCGAGCAGTACCTTTCTCGTTAGTCTCCTGAATGCATTACATGCATATATCGGGGAATTTGCATCTGCACGCAGGCTCGCAGAAGAGGCGGTGAAGATAGAACGAGAGATATTGAAAGAGGCTGGAGGGAAGCAGGATCAGTACATATCCGCCTTTGGTGGTATCAGGTCATTTACCTTCAACCAGGATGAGAGTGTAACTGTAAAGCCTGTCATAATGCATGAAAGCAATATCAGGAAACTGCAGGAAAGCTTGCTGCTGTTGTTCACAGGAAAAACACGATCCTCTGTTGAAATACATAAGAGGCAGTCCCTTAACATGAAGGAAAAAATTGAGACCTACCAGAAGATGAGGGATATTGCCAGCGAATTTCCTGCAATCCTGAACAGGGGAGACATTGAGGAAGCCGGGAGATTAATGGACCTTAACTGGAAACTGAAGTCATCGCTTGCTGACGGCATCACAGATCATACAATATCTGAACTCTATTCAAGAGCCAAGGAGGCAGGTGCATATGGCGGTAAACTGGTTGGTGCAGGCGGTGGTGGTTTTCTCCTCCTAGTCGTTGATCCCGATAAAAGAGAAAACATAGTGAATAAGATGAAGGAACTAAGGGAAGAAAAATTCGGATTTGATTTTACAGGTTCTTCAATAATATACGTTGGTGACTGAGGTCGGTATTTTCTTTAATAGATTACCAGCGTGAACCTATCAATAATCTGGTAAGTATCACATGTCCACAAAAGACTGTTTTGAGTGCCTTGAAGAAAGCAACTTCGTGACTTCTGGGCGCATCATTATCTCTGGAACAGGAATTCCGGATCTTATCCTGTTTCTAATTTCCGTCATGCTCATGCTTTCTCTATTGCTGGTGGGGTGACGGCAGGTCTTCTCGGTTGCAATGCAATTGCACTGTCGGCAGAAGAATGCCTCCCTTATTTTTATTAACTGCAGGCCTATGTCGAATTTTTCAAGCATTTCCTGAGCAGNNGATGAAATGCGTGCATCCATAATTCTTCCTGACTATCGCCAAAAAGAGAGCAGCCTTTGGTCCTGCATACCTCATAGTAATCATTAATGGACTCAGAACTACCTTATTATCGGGATAATATTTTGATACAAACAGTCTGTACGCGTCCATGATATCATCCTGGCTGAAATCATCCGTCTTCAGTTCACCAACTACAGGATTGATAAATAGTCCGTCTGTCAGTTCCATTGCCAGCCTCTGAATATACTCATGAGCCATATGTGGTGGATTCCTGGTCTGATATGCAACTATTGTCTCCCACTTCCTCTCCCTGAATAATTTTCTTATGGCTTCTGGACCTGTTAAATTGGCTGTTTCATCTTTCTTCAAGGGNNAAGGCTAAAATATTTCCTCCGATAATTCTGCTTCCCTGCCTCAATGTCTGGTTTACGTTTGGGTGGGCAGGATCGATTGTTCCATAAGTCTTGAGAATTACTCGCTTCATATCTGCATTGTATACTTCAGAAACATCGATGCAGCCAACTTTCTCCCCGTTATACCTCAAAGCAATTCTGTCTCCAGCGGAAAAAGAGTATCTGCCGTTTACCTGAAGGAGGATAGGAACCGGCCAGATTTCACCTCCTGGGAGCTCCATATTATCAGTAACACTCCGCAACTCATTGGAATTCATGAAACCTGTCAGCGGAGAATAACTACCGTCTGCAATTCTTGCAAGATCCAATGCGTTCTGATTTGATATATCCAGTACCGAACTACAGTCCGGCAGTTTATCGGTGAGCCTGTTGACCAGTTNNTTTCCCACCACCATCTTCCATCCCTTTCTGATTCGCCTTCTTTAACAGGCCTCGTGCAGGGTGAACATCCGATGCTGGCAAATCCTCTGTCGTATAGTTCGTTATAAATCACTTTGTTTTTTTCTATGTATTCCCATACATCAGATCTGGTCCATGATAATAGGGGATTTATCTTCGTTCTGCCACTTGAATCAAAATTCTTCTCAATTAAAGACGAATTCTTCCGGTTAACTGTCTGGTCTGCTCTTATGCCTGAAATCCATGCGTCATATCCCGCAAGTGACCTGTTTAACGGATGGACTTTTCTTATAATGCAGCATTCTTCGCGGTTATCCACTGAAGCATAGAATGAGTTGGTTCCCTTTTTAAACAGCAATTTTTCCAGTTCTTGCGAATCGGGAAAGACGATCCTGACTTTTAGTCCATAAATGGATCCAACACGCTGTATAAAATTGTGAGTCTCCTCATGCAATCTTCCAGTATCCATGGATATTATTGGAATCTGAATCGAGTTAATCCAGGCCACATGAGAGATCACCATGTCCTCAGCACCAAAGCTGCTTACCTGCACCAGTCTGTTTCCGTACGAATCCTTTACTTCTCTTAATAACTCTTCCAGCTGTGTCATTTTTTCATCTATCATATTCATGCCTTCCCCCTGATAAATAACATACATCTTTAGTTTATCAAAGGCACAGATTAAGCAAATTATATGCAATATATGTGTAAGAAGTTGACTAATAGACATAATATATGTGTATTAGTTTACGGTATCGATATCATGAATTTTTTCCTGGAAAAGGTTGGAGAGACCGGAAAGACGGAAATTGGAAAGACAATGATTATAGATAGAATGGGCACTGATCCATCGACACTGCTGAACCTGAGTAACAAATTTGTTTCTACCGTCAAAATAGGCTGGGGTCTATCCCTTCTTTGCGACGAAAAGTTTCTTGGCCGAAGAATTTCTGATTATAAACTATCAGGTTTTGGTGTAAGTAACGGTGGTACCCTGCTGGAAATAGCTTTCTCAAAGGGAAGGTTAAAAGAGGCACTTCATAAGATAAGGGAAGCTGGTTTTGATACAATAGAAATGAGTGAGGGGATTCTCGATTTGCCTCCTGGAACTAAATCAGAAATACGTGACTTTGCAAGATCAAGCGATATGCACCTTGTTGTGGAAGTCGGCCGCAAGAACACTAAAAACCAGTTATCTTTAGACGAAACAGTTGATAGAATTCAGGCAGCAAAAGATCTTGATCCGGATGTTATTATAATAGAGGGTAGAGAAACCGGGAAAGGAGTCGAGATCTATGACATGAATGGAAACATCAAGTGGGACTGGGTTGAGGAAATATTGAGGAATATTGATCTTTCCGATGTTATGTTTGAGGCTCCGGAGGAAGTGCAACAGGCTGAACTTGTGATCCGTCTGGGCGCAAAAATAAACCTTGGTAATATATCTATGTCAAGCGCATTTGCCTTGGCCAGCCAGAGGCTTNNATGATACATTCGGTATCAGCACTGGCTCAGACGAAACTTCTGGTGGACCTGCATCCAAATTCATACTTTTTCTTTTACAGCAGAACGGGCCCATGGATCAGGGGAGAATAGCAGGTATTACTGGCCTGTCTAGAAGGACTGTCCAGAATGCCCTTAGTAACCTGATTACTGACGGGAGGATCCATGAGAGGCCGGATCTGCACGATATGAGAAGGAAGGTATACTCAATAAAATAATTTCACCAAATTATTCGTCGCAACATTTAACTTTTATTAATACTCACGCTGGGGTTCCATATTCGCTTAAGATTCTTTGATTGAAACAAAAATTTTAAACAATTTGTCTTTAGATCCTTTTTAATTTTTCTGCAAATATTGCTCAAAATTGCAATAGATTACAGATTCAAAATTATCCCTTTCGAGATTGGCATGTGAAATTTTTCAAAAATCAGGATGCATCGAAAGTATGATATTCTCTTTGCGCATTGTATATTATCAGATGTTCCTGAACAGATTAAATGAGATTTCTAGGTTGAAGCAGATCTATGCGAGGGGTGACAAACAACTGGTAATAGTCTTTGGCCCACATGGTTCTGGAAAAACCGAACTCTTAAAACAGATTATACCTCAAACAAGATGGATCTACCTAGTGCCTACTGGGTATAATCAGAGGGACCTGGTACATAACCTTTGGATTCAGATTAAGAGATACGACAGTAACATTAACCGCCATGAGCCAGAAACTCCAAGAGATCTATTTATTGCCCTCCAGGAAATGGCAGTATTAAGCAGGCTTCTCGTAGTTATAGATGAATTTGATTTTGTACAGAGATTTGAACCTTCCTTTATACATGATTTCAGGATGTGGTGGCTTGGGCTGAATGTTTCCACCAATCTGATGATAGTGCTTATATCACCTATTCCAACCATTTTTGACTCAATTTCACGAAGAGATAAGCCTGACAGTGTTCTTCCTGACCTGGTTATAAATCTCGGTTATATCCAGTACAAAGACAGCCTTCCATTAATGGCGGGTTTCCTTGCAAAAGATGCGGTTGCTACCTACGCAGTATTTGGAAAATATCCAATTACATTGTCAAGGATTTCTGGGGAAGGATCCCTGTTGGACAGAATCAAAAGCGAGATACTGCTTTCAGAGGGAAAACTCTTTGACCTTCCGCTGAAAAGGATAAGCGACTTGGGTAAATATTTAAACAAGTCAAAATCCATTTTGGAAATGATATCAAATGGGATATTTACAGCCGAGGAAATTGCAAAGTCTATGGGTGGTGAAAGAGACGATGTTTCGAATATAATATCGAAGGTGTTGTATCCCATTGGGCTGATCGAAAAGAAGAGACCGGTACTTGACTCTGTACACAGTAGAAATTTTAAATATGTTATAGAAGATAATTTTAACAAGTTCTGGTTCAAATTCATTTCGCAACACAGGAACGATCTTCTGTTGGGAAATTATGAAAAGACGGTATCTTCTATTTTGCCAGGATTAAATAATTTTGTAGAGCCAGTCTTCTCTGAGATTGCTCTGCAACACCTTTCTATGCTAGCCGGTGTAAATTATAATCATAAATCTATTGTTGGGCAGTGGTGGAACAGAGACATAGAAATAGATGGGGTTGCAGTTAGTAACGAAGATTCGAAGGTTTATTTTATGTCAGCAAACTGGTCCGATAAGCCCGTTGAAAGAGATGATTTAACCTCGCTGATTAGAAAGGCTTCAGAGTTTCCTTGGAAAAAAAATGATAGAAAGGACATACTGGTTATTTATTCAAAATCCGGTTTTCGTTTTGAAACTGATGAAGCAACCCTTGTTAACATAAACAGATTGCAGCATGACCTTGATGTTAAGATGCTCGACGGATAAAATTTTTACCTGTTTTTCTGTCCTAATCTAAAAAATTTAGTTCTTGTTTACCACTATTTTGTTCACAATATTCGATAGAGTAAGGCAATTGAAGTATCTCCTCCATCATCAGCCATTGTTCCCAGTGCTTATACGTTGAAATTAAGGACTCTTTTTACGACCCATTATTTTGGGATTTTCCCAAAGAATTGGATGGCCTAATACCTGTAATGGAAAGATTGCATTTCAGAAAATCTTCATCCATCTATGTGTTAGGTACGTTGTTCGGGAAGAACGAGTAAAATGTGGCGCAATTCTATCGCGTTTCCACTTCAAACTTTTAGTGATTGCAGAAGGACTGCATATCTCAGGTACCTTTATCTTTCTTATCATGAGATATATGATGGAATATGTGATCTTAGGTATTCCAAGCAAGTCACTTATCTTTCTTAGAAGAGGTTTGAGGATCTAGAAGGGTGCATTGAATACCGATCGTATACAGGCGAATATCTCCACTATTTTATCCGGTAACCTGAAAGGTCTTCCAACCTTGTTTCTATTCTACTTTGCCAGATCCTCTTTAATATTCTCAATTGCACTCAAATCGAGAAGATTCTCCATCTTTTTGACAAGCGATTCATTGTAGAGAGACTAACTTTATTGTCCATATTTGTTTTACAACTCTTGGAGTTGGGCATGAACACCACAACCCCAATTTAATTTTGTTCAAAACTATTTTGAGGAATTACTCAACACAGATTCTCTTGCAACAAGAAGTTTAATGGACATCTTTCAGTCGGGGGACATAATCAGAATTATACGACGCAGACACTAATTCTAGGAAGCATTATTGGATACCAATAAAAATAAGTCACATTATAACAAATTAAAATGTCGATTTAGAAAATTTATAAAAAAAAATAAAAATAAGATATAAAATAAAATTTTATGCGGTCTTCTTTCTCTTTCCGCGCATCACGAGACCTACTACTGATCCGATGACTACTACCGCTGCTACTACCCCACCTATTAC
>DAQB01000001.1:9464-10121 GCA_002502705.1 Thermoplasmatales archaeon UBA582
TATGGGAGAGGAGATATAGCTCCCGTGGTTGAATTATACGAATAATAACCACTTGAGAAGTTAGCATAAGCCAACCCATTAGAGCCGGTTGTTAGTGTGATTGAAGGCAGATATGCTGAACCAGTGTCCGCCCCACAAGTCATTGTAAGGTTGTGGTTGGGATTAGCAACGGATGAGCTCGAATTGACGAAGTAACCCCTATTAGCACCGAGCGCGTTTTGTGATGTGAGCACCAATGTATACCCTGAAACCGGTGATCCAGAATTCGTAACCTTTACGATCACTTCAGTTACAGTAGAATTGACAGAATGGGTAGTTTCAGAAATTGCATACGAGCTGGATGAATGTTCCACCATCATTGGTAGCTCAACGGGTTCGCCAGTGCCATATCCATTAACGTTGTAACAAGATGTCTCTTCACCGATTACAGCATAACCATTTTCTCCGCCAACTGGTGCTGCTAGTGCAAAGTCGCCAAGGAATACATAACTCTGGTAATCATTTCCATTCAACGTAAAGTTAAACGAACTGTTAACAGATAACATCACCGATATGACCCCATTGGACCCTGTAACACCAGAGATAGAAGTTACCTGATCGCTAGTTACATTCTTTCCAGTAGGTACCAACAAGCTGTAGGAGTTACACAGAGCGTCA
>DAQB01000013.1:0-3125 GCA_002502705.1 Thermoplasmatales archaeon UBA582
GAAGCCGCTAAAACCTGATCCACCGTTGCCATTTCCACCATTGCCGTTACTGCCCGTTCCTCCGCTTCCCGGGCTGCCTGTCCCAGAATTTCCTGATCCTCCCGGTGTACTTGTGTTATTATTACCTGTCGTAATCTGCTGGAAGGACTGAACCGAGGAAGCTACGAGCCAGCCCAGCAAAACGATTATAACAACAAGAATGACCAGGCTCTTCTTCTGCATGCCAATTAAATATTATATCACTGTTAATAAGTATATCCCTGGGATTTATATAGTCATAATCTTGACAGGTATTGATTTATCAACGAGAGCATTGCCGCCGGGGTCTTATTAGATAATAATGTCCTCTAATAATTCTCTAACTCCGCCTCCAACGAATCTATTCAGCAGGGATGGTCTCGGTGTGAGATTTTTAATAGGTCCCCCAACTTTTAGCTTAGTCCTGATATAATTGATAGCATCCTCGACACCGCCTATTTCGTCTATGAGGTTGTATTCTATGGCCTTCTTTGCAGAAAAAATGTCTCCGTTTATAATTTCCCCAATCTTTTCTGGTCCAATTTTTCTTTTAAGTATTATGTCGTTTCTAAATCCCTCGAAAACGTCCTGGAGCATCTCTGTCATATGTGCTTTCTGCTGGTCTGTCCTCTCTTCAAAAGGCGAGGTCATGCTTTTATATTCACCTATCTTTGTGATATCAACCTTGATACCAAGTCGTTCGAGGAACTGCTTGAAAGATGGGAGAATACTTATTATTCCAATCGAACCCACAAGTGATGTTCGCAATGCAAAGATTCTGGTTGTTGAAGCTGCTGTCCAGTAGGCACCGCTTGCACCCAACCCTGTTATGACCGATATTACGGGTTTTTTCTCTGAAAGGTTCTGAATTTTATGAGAGATTATCTCTGAAGCTGTTGCGCCGCCGCCTGGAGAATTGATTACAAGAAGCAGTGCTCTATATTTTTTCTTCGCGGATATATAATCCAGTGCTGGGGAAATTCTGGCAGCCAATCTGTCGCTAATATTTCCTGTAAAGTCAATTCTTGCTATTGCCATGTATACTGTAGAACCAGATTATTAATATCCTCTTTGCATTCTTAAGCGTGGAAGGACAATTGGTGCGGCTTTCAGTTTCGGATATTGGGGGCATTGCATTGAAGTCTTTCTGTTCACGGTGTTTCTGGCTAAAGAAAAAAACAAAAAATCAACTGCCCTACAGGGTTCCACCTCCTGGAATTTTTGCAAATATAGAGAGTTACATGAAGAAAATTGTTGTCAACAGAGTTAAGAATCATACTGTTGGGGATCTTATAAAAGAACTCGAAAACACTGAAAAATTAGTAAATAGTGATAATAAAATCTATGAGAAATTTTTTCCGGAACTTAACTGTTATATTTTTGGAATGCCGGATTCGATTTTCTCGAATATAGACAACAGTTTCTCAATTGCAGAATTCAAGGCTGCAAGATTCACCTCTGCCCAAATGGATATGATAAATCAATATGAATTGCAGCTTCAGGCTTATGCAATGTTGGTTCGGGATTACCAGATAAAGCCTATTAGCAAGTTGCTTCTCGTCTATTTTGAACCTCATATTTCAGATTCGGACATTGATGTCAGATCGCAAGAAGGTGATACGATCAGTCTTGATTTCAGTCCGTTCGTGCATTCCGTTAAGCAAAATGACTTCGAGGTATACTCACTCCTTAAAACGGCGGTTTCAATAATACAAAGCGATGAGCCACCTCAGCCCAGCATATCATGCAGGGATTGTAATTCGCTTAACAACATCATTAAGAATTTTTAGGAAGTTCGTCAATCGCCGAGTCATTAAAACTATATATTATAACCATATTTGCATTAGAATGTTAGGAATATATGACATTTCTGAGACAGAAAAGCAATTCGTCATTTCACGAAGGATAGGAACAAATATACTTGAAAGCGATGTGTATCAGAATTTAATCTCTAAAAATCAAAAGCTTGCTGAAAGATTCTTCTCTTCGATTGCGGAATCGATAAAACTTCTCGGTCCAGATGATATAGAAATTGTATCAGATCCAGATAAAACACTCAAGAAAATCACTTCAGATTTGGTTGATCAGGGTAAGTTCATAAAACTCAGTGAAAGATTCCCTGATTCATATCTCTACAGAAGCGATCCGAATGATGTCGCGAGATCCGAAAAGGATACTTATATCTGCACGTCCGCTGATTCTTCTAATGTTGGCCCTACCAACAACTGGATGAATTCAGATGTGGCAAAGGGAAAGTTATTTCCTCTCCTTCTAGACTCCTATCGCGGTAGGAAAATGTTTGTTGTTCCATACTGGCTTGGACCGTATGGATCCGAATATGGACAGGCAGGTATCGAAGTTACGGATAGTCTATACGTAGTCGCGAATCTAATCATAATTACCAAAGCCGGAATTCAGGCATCGTCAGAGATGGCGCGAACCGGCAGTTTTGTTTTTGGGATACATTCAATGAAAAACCTGGACCCGAAGAACAAATATATCTGTCATTTTCCTGAGGAGAATGAAGGAGACGGGCTTATAATAAGCGTCAACTCCAATTATGGTGGAAATGCACTTCTCAGTAAGAAATGCCATGCACTCAGGATTGGNNAGGCTGGCTCGCAGAGCACATGATGCTTATTGGATTAAGGGCACCATCTGGCGAGGAAACATTTGTGTCAGCAGCTTTTCCATCTGCAAGCGGTAAAACAAACCTGTCAATGCTTGACCCCCCGGATCCATTGAGGAAGGCTGGGTGGACGACATCCACGATCAGTGATGACATAATATGGATTCACAACAGAAACGGAAGGATGCACGCAGTCAACCCTGAATCCGGTTTTTTCGGTGTTGCACCTCACACGAACATGGAAACAAATCCAAATGCAATGAAGACTATTTCAAAAAATACAATATTTACAAATGTCGGGTTAACTAAGGATCGACAGCCGTTTTGGGAAGGATTATCTGAAATTCCTGCTGGCGTTATTGACTGGACCGGAAAAGAACATCATGGAATTAACCCGGTTGCTCACCCCAATTCAAGATTCACCACGCCAATTCATGAATATCCGCATCTTTCCAAACTGTACGTGGATCCCTCGGGA